>CAZANL010000235.1:2381-7044 GCA_964486115.1 uncultured Planctomycetota bacterium | reverse complement strand
GGTATTCGCCGCGCGCGATGGTGGCGATCTTGCGGCGAATGTGGTCTCACGCTGGGCGCAAGACCTTCTTCGACTCGCTCTCCGTGGCGGGTACCGACGGTACGCTCAAGCGACGGATGCGGTCTGGCCCAGCCAAGGGGCAGGTACACGCCAAGACCGGCTACATCAAATCGGTCAGCGCGCTCTCGGGCTATCTGAAGACGCGGGGTGGCCGGTGGCTGGCCTTCTCGTTGATCTTCAACGGCTTCCAGCGCAAGGGCAAGCAGCTCTCCAACAGCACGATCAAGGGCTATCAGGATCGGATCTGCCAGGCGCTGGCGGGTGGCCGATGAGGCTGCTGGTCCAGCGCGTGGCCCGGGCCGCGGTGCGAATCGACGAGGAGCTGATCGGAGAGATCGACCGGGGCATCCTGGCGTTCCTCGGCGTGGCCAAGGGAGACGGTCCGGCACAAGTCGCTCGGCTGTCCGAGCGGATGGCGGGCTATCGGATCTTCCCCGACCAGGAAGGCCGAATGAATCGCTCGCTGCTGGACGTCCGTGGAGCGGCGCTGGTCGTCAGCCAGTTCACCCTCTGTGCCTCGACCCGCAAGGGGACCCGCCCCGGATTCGATCCGGCGGCCCCGCCGGCTGTGGCCGAGCCGCTCTACCAGATGTTCTGCGATCAGCTGCGCAGACTGGGCGTACCGGTCCAGACCGGGCGGTTCGGTGCGAAGATGTCGATCGAGCTGATCAACGAGGGGCCGGTGACGTTTCTGCTAGAAGCCGTGTCGGCATCTTGATACTATCTGGCCTGTTCTCCTTCTAGCTCTCCTCTGACACCTCTTGATTTAGGGATCCGGTGGTTCGGAACGCCAAGATACTCAAGCTGAAGATGCTGTACGAGTCGGCGACCAGCGCCAACTACAACGATCCCAAGCGCCGTGGGCAGATCATCAGCCTGCCCGCGGAGGGTGACATCGTCGTCACCGGAGACCTGCACGGCAACGAGCCCAATTACGCGGCGATCATCGATCGCGCCGATCTGGACAGCCACCCCAAGCGGCACCTGGTGATCCAGGAGGTGACGCACGTGCTGGAGGTCGGTCCGGATTCCAGCTCGGAGGTGATCGCCGAGGTGGCCCGGCTCAAGGTGAAGTATCCGGACCGCGTCCATCTACTGATGGGCAACCACGAGATGTCGGAGCTGACCGGCCAGGAGATCCTCAAGGGCGGCGTCTGCCTGAACATCTTGTTCCGTCAGGCTTTGATCAATAAATATGGCGAGGAGCATGCGGACGGAATTCGCACGGCGATGCTCAAGTTCTTTCGCTCCTGGCCGCTGGCGATCCGCACCGAGAACCGGATCTTCATCTGCCACTCGACACCGCCGGCCAAGCACATCCGGCACTATTCCACCAGGTGGTTCCGCCAGGACACCGAGTCGCTCTGGACCGAGCGCAACCGCAAGATGCTCTACCTGCTGCTCTGGTCGCGCGAGTACGATCCCAAGGCGGCCAAGCAGTTCGCCGGGCGGGTCGATGCGGACGTTCTGCTGGTCGGCCACAAGTCCTGCCCCAAGGGCTGGGACGTGCCCAATGACACGCACATCATCATCGACTGCAAGGACCACCGGGCGCATCTGATCAGCTTCGATCTGACCCTGCCGTACACCCACGAGGAGCTGTCGCAGCGGCTGGAGCGGCTCCATCCGGTGGGGACCACGATCTAGCACAGGGCCAGGGTCGGGCAGCACGCGGCATCGCGGTGGCTGTCGGTGTTACGCGGATCAGAGGATGCGCAGCGCGGTGGCCTTGAACAGGACGTGGACCTCGCTGCCCGGAATCAGGCCCAGCTCCCCGACGGCGCCCGGCGTGACCAACGCGTGCAGCCGGACACCGACATCCAGCGTCACCAGCACCTGATCCGCTTGCTCGGCGAGGGCCACCACGCGGCCGGACAGCGCGTTGCGGATGCTGCTGTGGCTGGCCCCCTCGGTCGACAGGGCCACGGCCGAGGCGGGCAGCTCGATTCTCAGCCAGCTGCCGGGGGGCCGTTCGCCGGTCGGTAGCTGGAGCAGAGCGCCCCCTTCCAGGTTGACCTGGCCCGGCTCGGCGAGTCGACCGAAGAGCAGGTTGACCGGGTCAGGTCCCGCGCCGGTCAGCTCCTGGGGTGTCGTCGTGCGGGTGACGCGGCCGTCGCTGAGCAGGACCACGCGGTCGGCCAGCGCGCGCACCTCTCCCGGCAGGTGGCTGACCAGCAGCAGCTGGATGCCGAGCTCGTCGGCAACCCGGCGGAACAGCGGCATCAGCCGTCGGCGCAGCGGTAGGTCCAGTCCGCTGAACGGTTCGTCGGCGAGGATCAGCCGGGGGTTGGTCAGCAGCGCTCGGCCCAGCGCCACCCGCCGAGCCTCCCCGCCCGACAGATGTCGGACCCGCCGGTCGAGCAGACAGGTCAGCTCGAGAAACTCGGCCGTCCTGTCCAGCGTCACGGGTCCCGGTCGGTGGCCGAACAGCAGGTTGCCCCGCACGTCGAGGTGGGGGAACAGCAGCCCTTCCTGGGGCACCCAGCCGATCCGTCTGTCCGCCGGCGGCAGGTTGATCCGGGCCTGGCTGTCGAACAGCACCTGGCCGCCGAGCTGGATCCGGCCCGAGTCGGGCAGCCGGGTGCCGGCGATCATCTCCAGGCAGCTGCTCTTGCCGCTGCCCGAGGGCCCGAACAGGCAGATCACCGGCGCCTGCTCTTCGAACTCCAGTGACAGCTCGAAGCGCTCCAGCCGGGCCTGCAGCGTGACGCTCAGTGCGCCAGCAGGCTCTTTTGTCTTCGGCTCAGCCATTCGTATAAGCCCAGGGCGAAGACCGCCACCAGGGCGGCCAGCGCGGAGAGAATGAACGCGGAACGCTCCCCGGTGGGTTGTTCGAGGAGCTCGTAGATCGCCAGGCTCAGGGTCTGGGTCCGGCCGGAGATGTTGCCCGCGAGCACGATCGTCGCACCGAACTCGCCCAGCGCCCGGATCGTCGTCAGCAAGGCGCCGGCCAGCACGCCGGGCCAGGCCAGGGGCAGCGTGACGCGCCAGAAGGCGCCGATTCGACCGGTACCCAGGCTGCGGGCCAGCGACTCGTAGCGTGGGTCGACCGCCTCGATCGACAGCCGCACGGCGTGGACCAGCAGCGGGAAACCGACCACCGCGGCCGCCAGCACGGCGCCGGCAAAGCTGAAGGCGGCCCCCAGTCGGCCCAGCGGGCCGGTCGGCCCGAACAGCTCGAGCAGCAGCAGACCGGTTACCACGGGGGGCAGCACCAGCGGCAGGTAGATCAGCGAGACCAGCAGCAGCTTGCCGCGGAACTGCGCCCGGGCCAGCAGCCAGCCGATCAGCACGCCCGGCAGCAGTGAGATCCCCAGGGCGGCCAGGGCGACCTGGATCGACAGCCACAGTGGTGAGCCGAGCGAGGACTCGCCGGCTGGAGGCGGCGGGGTGGGTGCGGCGTCCGGCGGCGGGTCGAAGCCGGCCCGGCTCAGCGCTTGCGATGTCTGCGGCAGCCGGAGGAACTGGAGCATCCGCGCGCTCTGGCTGTGACCGCCGCGGATCCGCACCGCCACGTACTCGATCGGCTGATGGCTGGCCGGGGCGAACGAGTGGACCACCCTCACCCGAGGTTCGCGCAGCGCGTCCGACCGGTAGACGATGCCGGCCGGTATCTTTCCCGACGCGACCAGCCCCAGCGCGTCCTGCGCGTTGCGCGCGTTGACCAGCTTCTGCTCCACGCGCCCGAGCAGCTGATGGTGGCGCAGCGCTTGTCTGGCGTACTGTCCCAGCGGAACCGCGGCGGCCGCCGTCGCGATCCGGCCGAGCGTCGGTAGCTGGTTCAGCCGCTGGATCGCCGGTTTCTGCGTGTCGACCACCAGGACCAGTCGCCCGCCGGCGATCGTCACCGGCTGGCCCGCGACCCGGCCGCGTGCCGTCAGATACTCGACCCAGCGTCGGTTGGCCGAGAGATAGACGTCCGCCTTCGCGCCCTGTTCGATCTGACGCGCCAGGCGGCTCGAGGCGTCCAGCTGCACCGTGACGGGCAGGCCGCTGTGCTGCTCGAAGCGCCGGGCCAGCGGCGGCAGCACATGCCCCAGCGAGGCGGCGGCGTGCAGCTCCAGCCTGTCCGGCGCGCGAGAGCGCTCACAGGACAGCGTCAGCAGTCCCAGCAGCAGCAGCGGCAGCGATCGGCCCATCGCGCCATGGTATCAGCCATGGCGCGATTTATCAGAGGCTGGGTCGCTCTGCTGTGGTTTCGGTCGAACCGCACGACGGTGGTTTGCGGCTCCTTCCAGCCGGTCTCGTAGGGTTGTCCGCGGATCGGCCCCAGAGCCTGTCGCCGGCAAAATTCAGTTCGCTGAACCCCTGGCCGGCGGACGGGTTGAATCTGCTTGATTTCATCGGCGAGTCAGGTATTTTGACACGCCCTCAGGTCGATTAGCTCAGTTGGTTTAGAGCGCTACCCTGATAAGGTAGAAGTCCCAGGTTCGAGTCCTGGATCGACCACCACCTCCCTGTCTGGCGGCGTTGACGTGACTTCGCCGTCCTTCTGGCGCTCGCCTTCCGGGCGCTGGCTCGCTGCGCAGCCCGGCAAACTGCTGCACTCAGTCGTCGTGACCCGGCCGCAACTCCCGTACGCAGGCGACCGCGTGGGCCGCTG
>CAZANL010000235.1:0-2371 GCA_964486115.1 uncultured Planctomycetota bacterium | reverse complement strand
TCGGGTGGCCCGGCCCGAGGGTCGGTGTACTCGATGGGCTTGCCCCACGATCCCGGCATATGTTCTACTCGACCCCTGATGCCGACCCGCGGAATCGAGCCGAGATGAGCGACCGGTCGACCTGCACGTGCGGGGAGTCACTCGGTCTCGACGGTGTCTGTCCCCGCTGCCCACCGACGATGGTCCAGAACGTCAGCACCGGGCCCGCGGTCGACTATGAGCAGGCTGAAACGATCGATCAGCTGTTGCGGGGCCGCGAGGCGACCGAAATCATCTCTCCGCCGACCCGCGCGCCAACCGACCAGCTCGGCCGTTACCCGGTCACCGGCCAGCTGGGCGTGGGCGGCATGGGCCAGATCCTCCAGGTGCGCGACGAGAACCTCGGACGGGAGATGGCGGCCAAGGTGATCAAGGGCCGGGACGACCCGCAGGTCCTGGACAAGTTCATCCGCGAGGCGCGGGTCACCGGCCAGCTGGAGCACCCCAACATCGTGCCGACCTACGAGCTGGGGCTGACCCCGGACAAGCGGGTCTACTTCACGATGAAGCGGGTCCAGGGCAAGAACCTGGCGGATCTGCTGAACGCGGAGCGGGAGACCGAGGGCGCGCTGCTGCAGGCCGAAGAAGATCCCCGTCCGTCGAACCGCCGACGGGTGGGCGACCACGTGGCCGTGCGGTGTCGGTCGCTGGCCAGCATGCTGCAGATCTTTCTCAAGGTGTGCGATGCGATGTCGTTCGCCCACTCCAGGGACGTGATCCACCGCGACCTCAAGCCGGACAACATCATGGTCGGCCAGTTCGGCGAGGTGCAGGTGATGGACTGGGGGCTAGCTCGGCTGGTCGGGCAACCCGACACGGCCGAGGCGGGCTGCACGCTCGACCTGGGTGGCGGCACGCTGGCCGAGTTGGTGCGACGGTCGGGGTCCGCGGGGGAGCCGCTGAAGACTCTCGACGGCATGATCGTCGGCACCCCCTACTACATGGCCCCGGAGCAGGCGCGGGGCGAGGTCCGCCAGATCGACCGCCGCGCCGACATCTATGCGCTGGGGGCGATCCTGTACCAGATGCTGACGCTCGAGCGACCTTTCGCAGGCGCCAGCGCGTGGAGCGTGCTGCGGCAGGTGGTTGCCGGCCAGCTGATACCGCCGTCGCAGCGCAAACCCGAGCGGGAGGTTCCCTTCGAACTCGAGGCGGTGGTGCTCAAGGCGATGGCGCCTAGCCCCCGGGATCGCTACGACACCGTCGATCAGATGAAGCAGGAGATCGAGGCCTATCTCGAGGGTCGCCTGCTGCAGGCCGCCGAATACAGCACCTGGCAGGTGCTGAAGAAGTGGGGCGCCCGTCACCAGGCGGCAGCAGCGGCGGCGGCGGGGATCCTGCTCTCGATGATCGTGGCGTTCGGTGTGATCATCTGGCAGTTGGGTGTGGTCCAGGAGGAGAGAGACAAGGCGAATAAACGAGAGCTCCAGGCCCAGCTAGCTAGCAAGCAGGCGCAGGCCAGTGAGCAAGCTGCGCTCGAGGCGGTCGAGGAAAAGAACCGTGAGGCGCGCAGGCGGGAGGCAACCGACCTGGTGCGCAAGGCGATGGAGCTCTACACCCGGAAAGGGGATCGCGACAAGGTCATCGCTTATCTGACCGAGGCCGCACAGTCGGTTCCCCATCATCCCGGGTTGCTCCGCTTGCGGGGTAGGATGGCGCTGGACCAGGAAAAGTGGCCGCAGGCCAAGGAGCTGCTGGAGCGAGCGCTGAGGCAGGACGCTAGCGACTACCTGACCCACTTCTTGCTCTATCGCTGGTACGCCCAGCAAGAGCAAGGGAACACGTCGGCTGCGCAGACACACGTCATTGCGGCCAGCAAGTACGGCACTCGCGATTCGGCCATCGGCCTGTGGGCGCATGGCACTCGTGAGTGGGGCAAGGCTGAGAAGCTGTCCGGGAGCGAGAAGACGAAGGCGCTCGGGCGCTGCGTGGACCTGTGCACGCAGGCGCTGGCCAAGCAATCTGATTTTGTCTGGGCCTTGATGTTTCGCGGGTACTCCTACAAGGAGCTCGAGCGCTGGAACAAGGCGTTGGCCGACCACAAAGCCGTGATCGAGCTCACCAGCGGATCGGCCATGGCCTACTACAACCGGGGGCGTCTGTACACGAAGATGAAGCGGTGTCAGGAGGCGCTGGCCGACTTCAGCACTGCCATTGGCGTCGATCCCCTTTACGCCGGGGCCTACATCAACCGAGGGGATTTGCACCGGAGGAGGAAGTGGTACGCCAAGGCGCTAGCGGACTTCGACGAGGCCATCCGCCTCGCTCCTCGCGACGCCGAGGGCTACAGTAACCGTGGGCTCTTGCACAAGGAGATGAAGTGGTACGCCAA
>CAZANL010000234.1:0-7062 GCA_964486115.1 uncultured Planctomycetota bacterium | reverse complement strand
CCGAAGGAGGGCAAAGCGTACCGACCGTCGCTCTCCTCGGATCGACTCCGATCGTCCGCACGATCACCCCATACGGCCAGAGCTCCCGGGCGGACTCCCCGCACTACGCCGACCAGGCACCCCTGTACAGCGCCGAACGCCTGCGGGATGTCCCCTGGGGATCGGCAGAGCTCGTCGGCCAGACCGAGAGCATCACGATCTACACGGTTCGACCGCGCTAGGCGCCCGGACCCCGTCCCGGATCGGCACAGATCCGGGGCGGGAGCGTAGCCTCCCCCCTCCTCCGCACGGGGGCGTCGGGTCAGCGGCGAAGCTGGATCGTGATCGTGTTCGAGGCCAGGCTGCCAGTCCAGATCGCCAGCGGCGTTTCACGCTTGCTGATCGCACCGTATCCCAGGCCCAGGCGGTAGCGGCCGGCGGGGGCCTTCAGCCTGATCTTTAGCGGCAGGCTCAGCTGCGCTCCGCTCGTCAGCAGCTTCAACTTCTGAGGCCCCGACCGCACATCGATCTGTGTCAGAGCCTCCCCGTCCGAGACATACCCCCGCTCCACCAGTCTGCCCTTGAGATCGATCAGTGCGTACCACAGGGGAGCCCTTCCCGCCTTTTCCAGATCCCAGACATAGCAGTCCTGCGCACCGGTATTGTGCAACGTCAACCGGACCGGCACCTGCCGCCCGGCCTCCTTCGGACCCGACAGCCGCAGGCGCAGACCGCGGTCGGTCTTCCCGTCGAACGCTGGAAGCACCAGCACATCCTGGGAAGCCTGTTCCTTTTTCCCCCACACCTTGAGCTCATATTTTCGCGTGCGATGGGGTCCCGACACCCAGACCACCTTCTTGATCGGCTCGAGCGCCACCTCGAACCGCATCCGACCAAAATATCCCGGCGCCTTGCGCTCCAGCGGCTTGATCGGGACGGCTGCTCCGGGGGCGACGTACGCGTATTCACGCAGCGGGCTCCAGATCCTGGTGCCTCCCATGACGAACCTTCCGCCAAAGCGCCCAATCGGCCCCGAGGCTCCCGAAAATTGGTAGCTGCGCTGAAAAGGAGTCCAACGCATCCCGATGCGCGGCACACCGCGCCGCATCCACAGCCCGCCACGACCGACGTTTCTCAGCTGGGCCTTCACGGTCAGCGTCTGGCCCGGCGAGACGGTCTTTTCTGGCCCCAGTTTCAGCTCCACCTTGCCACCCGTCGGTGCCAGAAAGCGCTTCAGTACGACGCTGACCGGTGCCCCCAGCTCGAACAGGCGGCGCAGCGCCTGGTTGCGTTTCTCGAGGATCGGCATCCGACGGGCATGCTGCCGCCAGACCTGATCGGGGGAGACCCCTCCCGCCGAGCGGATCGTCTGCAGCAACTCCTCGACCTCTTCGCGCAAGGTCGCCGGCAGCCACCCTCTCTCGCTCAGCAAATCGTGGACGCGCCAGCGAATTTCCCGATCGGCCTGGTCGACATGCTTCAGCAGCGCCGGCGTGGCTTTCGATCCCAGCTGCCTGAGCTTGTTCATCGCCCGCTCACGGACCTGAAACCGGCGGTCGCCGAGCTGGAGAATCAGCTGCTCGACGTCTTCGGCCTGGGCCGGCAGGACGAATAGCAGCAGGCAGATGGACGTGAGGATCCGCTTCGTCATAGGACGACTATTATGCCCGGTCTTCCCTCTCGGACCAAGTAGGCGAAAGACGTACATCTCGCGTCAGGCTGATTTCGGCCCATCGGCCAACGAGAGGCCACGCGCTGCAGGAGAGAGCGGCCCGTCGCCTGACCGACCAATGGATAACCGGCCAAACGGAGCCGATCGACCTCTCCCATCCGGCAGTTCACAGCCCGGTGACAAAAAAGAAGCACACTACGAATACGGCAAATCCCACCAGCCAGTCGACCGCGTCACGACGCTCGCGACCGATCAAGAACAACGCGACGGCGGGCCCAGCCGTCATGCCGACAGCCATCGTCGCCCCGAACAGATCGAGTCGAACCCCCGCCATTCGCAACCCCAGAAAGAGGAGCAGACAAATTATCAGCAGCCCATTGCCCCACAATCTGCTGGTCCGAATCCGGGCAAGAGTCACCTCCTCCGCCAGCCGGTCGTCCAACTCGGGTTGGCCCATCACCCACCTTCTCGTTGTCACTGACTAGCTCACACCGCTCTGCGCACCTGCTAGATGGCAGGGGGATTGCTTTATCCTACCTCATCCAGTGAGCGGCGTTCTGTTTCCCGAGCAATGGTACGAGTGAGGCACCGACCGGATTCATCCCTCCGTCCGACACCTGGAGCCCAGCAGGCACCTCTCAAACTACTCCCTATTGGGCCGTGGAAGCTACGGAAAGATCTCGGCCGAGGTCAACAGCACACCGAGGGAAAATAGGGTAGAATGCCGCCCTTAATGGCGTGCATTCGAATCCAAACCGAGGACGGAACCCAAATCCACCAGATCGTCGGGATCTTGCTGGTCGGACGTGGAGAAGAGGCCGATATTCTACTGCTCGACGGTGCAGTATCACGACGACATGCCCGGATCTACGGCGGTCAGGGCAACTATTTCGTCACCGACCTCGGTAGCTCGAACGGCATTCTGGTCAACGGCACCAAGGCGATGACCACACGGCTGCAACATGGCGACGAGATCCAGATCGGTTCTAACAAGATGGTCTTCAGCGAGGATGGCTCCATCCCCGCGAAAGAAGAAATCATCATGATCGAGACCTTCGACCAGGACTCCGATCTCGAGCCCTATGCAACGAACCAGGCCACCAGGGTCGTGGAGCCGCTGAAAGACTAACCGCCGGCCGAGCTTCTTGCGGCCGGCCAGAGAGCCGCAGCCGAGTTCCTCTCAGCGAGCCGGCAGCAGCAGGTCCAACTCGTAGATCGCCAGACCGCCCCCCTCCGCCGTCGGCAACCCGGTTCCGCTGAGTGCGATGAGCTTGATATACCGGGTGGCCAGCACCCGGCGCAGGCGAATCTCACAGCGCTCCTTGTAAGACTCGAACGTTCCCTTGGCGACAGTGACCCAGCGCTTTCCGTCCTTGCTCGACTGCAGCTCATACTGCTTGATCGCCTTCTTCTTCTGCACGAAGTGCAAGGCCAGGCCAGCCATCAGCTGCTTGCCTCCCAAATCGATCGCGAGGTGATGGGGAAACGTCGCCGACTCGAAGCCGACATCCACACGCCAGGGCAGGGCCGGATTATCGTCGATGGCCAGCTCCGCCCGCTTCAGCGCCATCTTCGGATCCCGGTCACCCGAGGCATCGATGACCCTCCACCGGGTCTTGGCCGGCCCGAACAGACGCGCACTGGTCTTTCCCGGCTTTCCAGCCAGGCTGTAGGAGCGCGCAGTCACCTTGCCTCCGCGCGGCAACGCAAACGGCTTCTTGTACAGCCAGGACGAGGCGCTCGGCTCCTTACCGTCCAGGGTGAAACGCACCGGGCTACCGGGGATCGCCGGCTCGAGAGTCACCCGACCATCCTTGCCCCGGCGGATCGACACCGGGGTGGCCAGCGCCGTTCGACGCAGCCGCTTGATCCAGCGCACCTCCTTCGCGCCGGTGATCTGCAGCGTGGCGCGGTCCGCCCTCAACACCAGCGCATAGACGTTGTTGAACAGCTCGTCCTGGCCCAGCGGCGAGCCCTCGTGCGGCGTGGTGTAGCGCAGTCCATAACCCGGCTCCCAGCTCAGCGCAAACCACCAGCGGTAGGCCTGCATCACCTTCCGGTAGGTCCGAGCATCGAGGTGACCCAGCGCGATCAGGCCCCAGGCGCCACCCGGCTCCCCGTAGGCGTGGCTGTAGCGGAACCAGGGGTGACGCTTGCTCATGATGTCGACCACGGCCTGGATCAAGCGCGGGTGCTTGCCGCGCAGCTTGCAGGACTGCGCCATCATCGCCGAGCGAGACCAGAACTCGTTCCGGTCCTTGGCCGAGGGGTTGTAACCCATCCCTCCATGCCCCCCCACGCCGTGGGTCCGACCAGGCATGCAGCAGATAAGGCTCGAGCGTGCGCCACAAGCTGGACCGCACGCCACAACGCCGAGCCAGTGCGGTGAAGACCATCGCATGGACCGTCGGGGCGATCAGCGATCCCTCCTTGTAGGGCAGCCCCGCCGGGCCATGGCCCAGCGCCTTGAGCTTGTAACGCGAGGTGTTGATGCCGGTCTCGATCCACCCCAGCGCCGCGCGAATCCGCGGCAGCAGTCGCTTGTCCCCACTGGCCAGGTAGTACTCGCAGTAGAGCATTCCGGCATACGCCACATTCCAGTAGCCGAGGTAGCCATACGCTGTCGGCTCGGTGTGGGTCTTCATCACCCAGTCCACCGCGGCAGTAATCCTCTACCCCAGCTTGCGGTCTCGGGTGGCCAGCAGTGCCAGTCCACCGAGGGCTGTGCGAAACAGATTCCCGCCCCAGCTGCCGTCCTTCCGCTGAGTAGCGACCACACGGGCCAAGACGTCCCGGCCCAAGGGGAAAGGAAGATGACCATGTTGGATTGTATGGCCTCGTGCATGGACGGTCTGTGGGCGCATTTTCGACGCCATCAAAGACGAAACGAGAGGAATCGCGCCGAATGGGGCCCGAAATGGGGTGCAAACCACCTCAAACGACCCCGTGACGGGCTGAAGAGACGTCAAAACGACTTCGCGAAGGGCTCAGAAGGGGTGGATCACCACGTGATCACCACCTCTTTTTGCCGTCGGGAGGTGTCCGACGGCACGGTGAAGGGAGGTATCTCATGACCTCACTGCTCACCACGGCCCAGGTGGCCACCACCTATGGGGTGGCGCCTTCCACTGTCCGGGGCTGGGTCCAGCGGGGATGGCTCAAACCCGACGGGCGACTTGGCCCTCGGGGCAGCTACCTCTTCAGGCCCGAGTCCCTCACCCGCTTCTTTGCGCGTTGCATATTCGGCGAACACCAGGGCACACTGCGAATGGGGAAAGACCCCTCGCGAGCGGCCGGTGTCGTTGAAGGAGAATACTTCAATGACTCAGTCCCAAATGAAAAAGCGGCTTCGGCCCAATGTCTATCAACTGAAAGATGGTTCAAGGAGGTGGTGGATCAGAGCAACAGTGCGAGACCCCCTCACGCGAAAACGCGTGTTCCGGGAGAGGACGCTTCCCGCGGACTTCACCCTGCAGGATGCGGTACTGGCCCAGGCACACCTGGCGAAACTTCTGATGACAGAAGACGTCCAGGTCAGCCGGTCAGAATCGCGGACGGTCCTGAAAATGACCGTGCGCGACTACGCAGAGCAGTGGATGAAGGTACGTGGCCCGAGGCTTAGAAGCAGCACCCGTGAACGCTATATCCGAGCGCTCGCCAATCACATCCTGCCCACCTTCGGAGATAAAGAGGTGGATACGCTTACACGTGATGACGTGGAGCGCTGGGTGTCGAAGGTCGAGCGCAAGGTGCAGCCCAACGGGCGACCCTACGCCGCCGAGACCATGCTCGGATGGTGGCGGGTGGCGAAGACGCTTTTGAGCGACGCGGCGGCCCATCGGCAGGTGGATGATCCCACCCGTCGGGTGCGGCCTCCTGTGGGTCGGGTGCGGGGCGTTCGGGAACAGCAGACCCTGAGCGAGTCCCAGCTGATGACCTTTTTGCATGTGGTGAAGGAGTCCTTCCCCGAATGGCATGCGGAGGTCTTCACCCTGGCGACCACGGGGATGCGTCCGGGCGAGCTCTATGAGCTGCGATGGAAGGATGTGGACTATAAGGCGGGACGGATCCATGTGATCCGCGCCCACGTGCGAGGCAGCGTGGATCTGGTGAAAACCGGTGACCCACGCGAGGTGCCTTTATCCGAGGGGCTCAAGGCGGTGCTGCAACAGCATCAACGAAAAGCCCTCGAGACCACGTGGCAGATCCCCCTTCCCGGGGACCTGGTCTTTTCGGCGGCACACGGGGGGCATCGCCTTCCCCAATCGCTGATAAAGCCCATGGCCCAGGCATCCCACATCGCCGAGCTTCCCTTCCGGGTCACCGCGCAGGTCTTGAGACGGACCCTGAACACCCTCCTCCTCGAGGCGGGGGTAAATGCAGTGGTCATCCGGTCCATCCTGGGCCACGCGTCTCCTGCCATGACCTCGCGTTATGCTGGCATCCATCTCGAACGGAAGGTCGAGGCGATAGGGCATATCAGAGCCCTCGCAATCGGCCCTTCTGGTAGGGGTGGCCGGTAGGGGTTGGCACGATTCTTTCGCATTGGTAGGGGTGAGCGGTGTTTTCACCATCACCCCGAAACACGAAAGCCCCCGGAATCCGGAGGCTTTTTGTGGGTGGGCGATACTGGATTTGAACCAGTGACTTCTACCGTGTGAAGGTTTCTGAGCACACCATCAATCAAGTCGTTACAGGTCTTTTCAACAGGTTAGGGGACACCTGCCGCCAGCTGACGCTCCCTGACGACGACTTATGGAAAGGGTTCCGGTAAGGGTCGAACGTTCGACCCTTACCGGGGCTGTTGGGGTGGGGTGTGGGACGAGGATCATCCGCTGGATCGACGGCCTTCGTGGCGTGCCTCAAAACGTCCCTCGGTCGGGGTGTCTGATCTGCTGAGGCATCCTCCTGACCACCGACAAGTGCAGGTTAGCGGCGGTCAGGGCACCTACTGGGGAGAGGGCTGGGGTTACCCTGCAATCGGGAAAGCCGGTGTCCGTGGCCGGTAGTGCTCACCGTGGCGTAGAGGGGTTGGGCTATCGACCCTCCCAACGAGTTGCCGCAGCATTTCGATCACACTCAAGACCATTCGCCACAACCAGTAATGGGGTGGTGCTCTTGAATTTGACGACTGCGTAAACTTCTGAGTCACAGAGCGGGCAGCACGCCGGACAGACTTCATACACGATGTCGGCCACCTGCCCGGTGCCCCACGTCATCCAGTCGGGGTAGTCGGGGGTGTCCTTCGGAAACCACCACATTGGTTCCCCAAGTCGGTACTCCCGATCCATGAAACGTCCCCGTTCATCGCCCTCGTAGTCAGATGCCATGTGTGTCTGGGCCCGAAGCATCGTGGCTTGACCACAAGCCGGACAGTCCATTTCCAGAAGGAGATAGTTGAATGCGGCCAT
>CAZANL010000233.1:0-7062 GCA_964486115.1 uncultured Planctomycetota bacterium | reverse complement strand
GGACTGCTTGGCAGCAGCTCCTCGATGCGACTCCTGCGCAGGGCGCTGTGGAACAACGTCTTCACTCACGACATCCTGCTCTACGAGCGGTACCTGTGGAACCGGATGGAGGATTTCTCCACACTGCTGCTGGGCGAGACCGGCACCGGTAAGGGCACCGCTGCCGCAGCCATCGGACGCTCGGGATACATCCCATATGACGAGCGAAAGCAGAGCTTCTCGGTCAGCTTCACCGAGACCTTCTTGCCAATCAACCTGTCTCAATTTCCCGAGACTCTGATCGAATCGGAGCTATTCGGCCACCGCAAGGGGGCGTTCACGGGAGCGGTAGACGCGCATCTTGGCGTGTTCGAACACTGCAGCGAACACGGTGCGATCTTCCTCGACGAGATCGGCGACGTCAGCATCCCGGTGCAGATCAAGCTGTTACAGGTCCTGCAAGAGCGGGTCTTCTCACGTGTGGGCAGCCACGATAAGCAACGATTCAATGGGCGCGTCGTGGCCGCGACCAACAAGTCGATCGACGCACTCCGGCAAGAAGGGCAGTTCCGAGACGACTTCTTCTACAGGCTATGCTCCGACTGCATCACCGTCCCCCCACTTCGACAGCGCTTGGCCGAGGACCCGGCCGAGCTGGATCAGTTGATCCGGAAAGTGATATTTCGGCTCATCGGCCAGCCATCGGAAGAACTCAGCGACACCGTCAGGGAGGCGATCGATCGGGACCTCGGTTCGGACTACCCCTGGCCCGGAAACGTCCGTGAGCTGGAGCAGTGTGCCCGACGGGTACTCCTTACACGCCACTACAGCGGCGATCGCCGGGAGACCCGCCAGGACCTGACCAGCCAACTGATCGAGGGGGTCGTCAACGGCACGCTCGACGCTCGGAGTTTGATGGCGTGTTATTGTCGGCTACTCTACGAGCGTCATGGAACCTACGAGGAGGTGGCGCGGCGTACCGACCTGGATCGTCGAACAGTCAAGAAATACGTGGGCCATTCATGAGTGACAGCGGGCACAGACAGCCAGGAGAGGTTGTGGGGCCGTACCGGCTCGAGCAGTTGCTCGGCCGAGGGGGGTTTTCCGAGGTCTGGCGGGCGATTGACCCTGATGCCAAGACGGTCGCGCTGAAACTGCCGACACACCCGTTGTTCATTCGCCACCTGCGCCAGGAGAAGGTAGTCCTCGCAAACCTGTCCCACCCTCACCTGGTCAAGGAGCTGGCCTTCGAGCCAGACCATGATCCGCCTTTTCTGGCAACCGAGTACGTCGAGGGTGAGAACCTGCGCCAGGCGATCGCCGCCGAACCGGGGGGCTTCAGCGTGCACCAGGTCGTAACCCTCTCGGATCAGGTGCTCGACGCGCTGCAGGCGATCCACGACGCAGGCTGGATCCACCGGGACCTCAAGCCGGAGAACATCCTGGTCACAAGAGAGGGGGCAGCCAAGGTGATCGACCTCGGGCTGGGCCGCGCGGTCGAGTCGCTGATGGGTGAGGTTCACCTGTCGCTCTCGATGGTCTCGGCCAGTCCGCTCGAGGGCACGCTGGCCTACATGTCGCCCGAGCAGAAGTGGGGCGGAGAGATCACGCCGCGCAGCGACCTCTACTCCTTCGGCGTCATCCTCTTCGAGATGCTGACCGGGCAGTTACCGCGGGGCATGGACCCGCCCTCCTGGCTGGCCGATGTTTCCGAGCGCTTCGACATCCTGCTCAAACGCGTCCTCGACGAAGATCCGGCGAAGCGCTTCGGCTCAGCACACGAGATGCGAGGGATGATCGGCATCGTCCAGCGGGAGCGAGCACCGGTGCCCCTGCCCTGCGCTGTGCCGCTAAACGCCGCCGAGGAGGTTTCACTCAAGGACCAGGACTATCTGACCCTGGTCAGTCCGTACTCGGCAGGAGATCAGATCGGCCACTACACCCTGCTAGAGGTTCTCGGACGGGGCGGCTTCGGCGAGGTCTGGAAAGTGCAAAAGACCGCAGAGCTCGGTGTGGAAGGGGAGTTTCTGGCGCTGAAGGTCGCCCTGGGCCCGCAGAGCCGCGGCAAGCTGCATTACGAAGCAGAGTTGGCGGGCAAGCTGAGTCATCCCCGCATCCCGCGCGCCCTGGACGTTCAACTCGACGTTTCCCCATCCCATCTGGTCTACTCGTTCGTCAGCGGCAGGAGCCTGCGCGCAGAACTCAACGCGCGAAAGCAGCTACCGATGGCCGAAGCACTGGCGATGCTAGCGGAGCTGGCGGAGGTGATCGCCTACTGTCACAGCCAGGGCATCATCCATCGCGACCTCAAGCCTGAGAACATCCTCCTCGGCAGCGACGGCCTGCCCTATCTGCTCGATTTCGGTCTTGGCCGAGCCGCCGGTGAGACGGAGAAGATGGCACGAATCGAGGCCAGCCTGGCCACCGCGAGAGGGAAGGTCGGTACCTTCGACTACATGTCGCCCGAACAGCGCTCCGGAGGTCCCGTAGGACCCGAAACCGACCTCTACACCTTCGGGGTATTGGCCTACGAAGTGATGACTGGAACCCTGCCCGTCGGGGTCAGCCGAATCTGTGACCGGGCCCAGGATGTGCCCTCCTCGGTAGAGAAGACGATTCGCCGACTGCTCTACCATGACCCGCGCATCCGGGGGACCGCTGCCCGCACCCGCGATGAGCTGCGCAATGTCACCCTACGAACCCGCTCGGCGGGCCTGATCCGGTCCAAACAGACCGTCAACTGGGGGGCGATCACCCAGCAGATTGCCATCGTGCTGTTCCTGATCGTGGCGGTTGCTGCCTACCTGGGCCATCCACCCTCACAATACGCCGAAGGTCATATTTTCCGGACAACGGGGGGCCCGAAGGCGTTCGACTCCCGAGCGTGGTACGAGTACGCTGCGGCGGGCACACTATTCCGCGGATCCCAGCAGGTGAAGATGCCGATCAAATCCGGCAAGCAGATCACCGTCGCCTACCACTGGATCAATCCGGCGTCCTCCCGCCTGCTTGTCAGCAGCACAGAGTGCGCGGTGCATCAACAAGGCGTGTTCCACTACCGGCTGGCATTCATCACCGCACTGGTATTCCTCGCCCTCGTCTGGGGCGTGTTCTACATCCGGAAAATCTGAGCCAGCCGCTTGGGTCACAGTAGCCTGCGAGTAACCCATAGTGGCTCGCAATCACCCGTTTGACAGACGGTTGGTCGGTCTCCAGCAGACACTGTTTCGGACTTTCGGACTGGCTGTTGCTCGCTGACTGCCCCCTCCCGGACCACACAGAATTCCCCCAAGAAGGCAGCCCCACCCAGCTATCCAAAAGGTGAACAGGGTGCCACTCGCTTTCTCGTTGACGCAATGCCCTGCAGGAAGCGTCCTGACACTTGGGGGTGCGTAAAATGCTCGACCACGTTGCTCACAAACTCCTCCGAAGGCTGCTGATGTTGCGAAGCCAGGCTCGCCCGATCATCGGCTCCCAAACCGGCTATTACTACTCGAGCGAGAAACCGCCGCCCGCGAACGGCATCTGCGGCTGCGCGAGCGCTGGCTGAGGGATACGATCTGGCTCTAGCTGAAGACTGAATCCCAGGATCCAGGGCCACCCCACCCTGGTGCAGGTGACTGTTCCGCAACAAATGAACCATTTCGGCAGCCACCCGTTCACCCTGCGAGGTGCGCAGACAGTACATGCGGAGGCCAGGGAGAATCTCGTGCAGAAACACTGTCCAGAAAAACAACAGGCCAGTTCAGTGGTCTTGCTCAAACGCTTGGTAGCCTACTACCCCCCCCACCTGGGGCTGGTCTGAGCAGTACTGCTTTGCCTGGTGATCCACATGCTCGCTGAGTTGACCCTCCCCTGGGTCCTCGGACGCACACTCAACACGCTGTCCAAGCAAGAAGGAAGTACGATCACGCTCTGGGTTGCAGCCATTCTCGCCGCGGGCCTGATTCGAGCTGTCAGCCGTTTTGGTCAAGGTGTGTTCCAGACACGTCTGGCCCAGGCAATCGTCACCGATCTACGGCTGGCTTACCACTGGAAGGTCCTGGATCTCTCTTTCGAGTGCCATCAGCAGCTGCGACGCGGCGAGTTGATCGCACGCGGGACTCGGGACATCCAGAAAACGCGTAACTTCTTTGGAGATATATTCTTCCAGACAATCGAGCTGGTCCTGCTCTTGGCCGGGTCTGTGTTCGTGATGTACCTGGCGGCGCCCGCTTTCGCGGCGATGGCTCTGGTCATGGTGCTGCTCTCCGGTGGAACGATGGCTCTGGCCGCCCCCGGCCTGCGCCGAAAGATTCGCGCCGAGGACGATGCCTACGACAACGTCACGACAGCTATCCAGGAAACGGCCGCCGGCACACGGGGGGTGAAGGCCTTTCGACGGGAGGAAGCCGAGGTCGAGCAATTCGAGCAGCACAACCGGAACTACCTGACTCGGGTGTTCGACTCCTTTGATTACTGGGCCCTGACGATGCCGACGGCCAACATCCTCTTCAGCCTGTCCGTGCCGCTGGCGCTGCTGATCGGTGGCTGGCTGGTGATGGAGCGTGGACTCGAGATCGGACTGGTCGCGGCGGCCATCTTCTACCTCAAGCTGATTCAGACTCGGCTGCGGGTTATCGGTCGAATCGTGATGACCAGTCAGATGGCGGCGGTCAGCGCAGAGCGTCTGTTCGAGGTACTCGATCGCCCACGACGGATCGTGGTTCGCGAACAGACCTTGCCCATGCCAAGAGGCGAGGGGGCCGTTCGACTCGAGGGCGTGCGCTTCAGCTATCCGGACGGCACCCCCGTTCTACGAGAGTTGAACATGGACATTCTGGCGGGTGAACGACTGGCTCTGGTCGGGCCCACCGGTACAGGCAAGTCGACACTGGTCTGTCTGCTCGCCAGATTCTACGACCCGACTGCGGGGCGGATCCTGATCGATGGGACCGACATCACTCAACTGGACCTGAGCGAGCTGCGGGCACAGATCGGTTTCGTCTTCCAGGAGACCTTCCTGTTCTCGGCCACGGTGGCGGAGAACATTGCGTTGGGCCGGCCGAACGCAACGGACGAGCAAATCGAAGAGGCTGCCCGCCTGGCCCAGGCGGCGCCCTTTATCGCGGCGTTGCCGCACGGTTATCAAACGGTCGTCGGCGAGCGGGGCATCTCGCTGTCTGGCGGTCAAAAACAACGCCTGGCGATTGCAAGAGCAATCCTGCTCGATCCGCGCGTACTGGTGCTCGACGATGCCACGGCCAGCCTGGACTGCAAGACCGAACAGGCGCTACACGAAGCGATCGGCATAGCCTCGCGTGGGCGCACGACGATCCTGATCGCGCAGCGGATGAGCACCGTACGCAACGCGGACCGGATCGTGGTTCTGGACGACGCGAAAATCACTGAAGAGGGACGACACGAGGACCTGCTGGAGATGGGCGGATGGTATGCCCAGATCCACGAGTCACAACAGTACGAGGCAGCATGAGATGTATGAAGACGACATACTGATAGAAGAAGAGTTCGCCCAGGCTAAACTCAGTCGTTCGACCGCCTCCCGCCTGATCGGTTACCTGCGACCACACCGCTGGATGGTCGGGACAGTGCTGCTGTTAGAGACGCTCTGGGTCAGCTCCATGCTTCTGGGCCCCCACCTGGTAAAGCTCGCAATAGACGACAAGATCAGGCTGGGGGCCTGGAGCGGACTGTTGTTCGTCTGCGGGATCTACGCGCTCAACACGGTGGTCCGCCTTGGAATCGTGATCGCCCAGATCCGCCTGGCGGCCCGAACCGGTATGCATGTGCTGACCGCGGTACGCGAACAGCCGTTCGCTCACGTCCAGCGTCTGTCGATGTCCTACTTCGACCGGACAAAGGAAGGGCGAATCATCGCGCGCATCGACCGGGACGTGGATGCGCTGGAGCAGACTGTCGTCTGGGGCCCTGTCGAGCTGATCAGCTGCGTGCTGAGTCTGATCCTGGTTCTGGCGCAGATGATATTCTACGACTGGCGCATGTTTCTGGCCGTGGTGGGAATGTTCCCATTGATGTTGATCGGGACCAACTACTTCCGGCGCAAGGGAATGGTGGCCTATCGGCAAGTACGGGAGGGGACTAGCCGGATCACAGGCCATTTGGCCGAGTCGGTCAGCGGGGTACGAATCCTCCAGGCCTTCACTCGAGAGCCGGACAACCTGGCACGATTGGGCAAGATCCACCGGGACCACAACGACAACGTCAATCATGCGGCGGTGGTCTGGAGCGGGTACTTACCATTCGTCGGGCTGATCTACGCCGTCACGATCAGCATCATCCTGGCCTATGGCGGGATTCTGGTCCAGGCCGGTGAGATGCAGATCGGAGAGTTGGCCGCCTTCGTCTTGCTGCTGGGGATGTTCTTCGGTCCAGTGGAGCATCTGGGATCGCTCTACAACGATTCGCTGCATGCGGCGACCGCGGCGGAGAGGATCTTCTTGTTACTCGACACCGAGCCAGACGTGGTGGACCAGCCACGGGCCAGGCATCTACCCGCCATCAGGGAATCGATCCGGTTCGAGAATGTCAGCTTCGAATACCCTGGCACCACAGACAAACCGGTGTTGCACGACGTCTGTTTTGAGCTGCCGGCGGGCCAGTCCTTGGCGCTCGTCGGAGAGACGGGCGCGGGCAAGTCTACGGTGGTCAACTTGCTGGCCAGGTTCTACGAGCCGACGAGGGGCCGCATCCTGATCGACGGGCACGATGTCTGCTCGAGGACGATGTCTTCGCTGCGTGAGCAGCTGGCGCTGGTTCCCCAGGACAGCTTCCTGTTCACCGGCACCGTACTGGACAACCTGCAGTTCGGGTGCCCCGATGCGACCCCGGAGCAGGTGATCCAGGCGGCAACCCAGCTGGGCACACACGAGATCCTGAGCGGTCTTCAGCAGGGCTACCAGACTCCGGTGAAGGAGCGGGGCGAGGGGATCTCTCACGGGCAACGCCAGCTGATTGCCCTGACACGGGCCCTCCTGGCCGATCCGCGGACCTTGATCCTCGACGAGGCAACCAGCGCGGTCGACACGCGAACGGAGTGGATCATCCAGAATGCGATCGAGGCGC
>CAZANL010000232.1:0-7066 GCA_964486115.1 uncultured Planctomycetota bacterium | reverse complement strand
GGTTTTACCGATCCCTATCGGTACTTCAGGCTCGTCGGATATGGTGAGGGCATGGCGGGTAACGAGGATCCACGCGCCCCAAACCCGCCTCCAGTTTGGGTGAAGACGGCGGAGGACGGCAGAAGGGAACTCAAGTATGTTCCATGGAAGCACAACTACGTCAAGCCACGCCTGGACCTCGTCTTGGAGGAGATGCGCCAGTACAGGCAGACCCGCCGGATCATGCCGGAGCGCGATACCTTCTATGAGGTCAAGTCGTCAGCCGAAAAGGTGATCGAGCTACTCAAGGCAGTCAGCATGCAAATCGACGCGGTGAAGGACCTGACCACGCCGGGCGGGGTGCTCGAACAGTACGAGGCGGCTGGCAAGCACGACGACGGACAGATCAAATCCCTGTATCAGAAGTACGATATTCGTCTCAAGAGTCCGATCGTCTTGGCGAATAACTTGGACTTCGAATATGTGCAGATGCTGCAGAAGCTGCTGAGTGTGACCAGGTCACCGGTCAAGTTCCCGGTATGCACCTGGCCGATCCCGGCGTCCATGGCCCATCCTCCCAAGCTCTCGAAAGAAGAGCGAGAGGCTGCTATCAAGAAGCAGTTCGGCAGCTTGATGGACGAGGTGCCCAAGGACGGCAAGAAAGATCACGGTCACGATGACTGACCGAGGCGGATCACCGGTCAAGTTCCCGGCGGGTGCTTGGCCGATCCCGGCGTCCCTGGCGCTCCCTCGCAAGCAAAGAGAGAATCGGTCATCCCGAAGCAGTTTCGATCCGTGCTGGACGAGATGCTTTCAAGACAGCAAGAAAGGCCGCGGTCACGATGACGACGACTGAACGGGGGGGGGCGACGAACCCCTTGTTGTGGGTGGGTTTGCTCTCTCTGGGTTTGATTGCCGCCGGTGGGGCCCTGCTCTCGAGAGGTCTGGTCAATCTTGGCAGTCCCGTGCGCAAGGACACTTCTGCCGAACCGGGTAAAAACACGAAACGGCAGGGGCCCCAGATTGGCGTCTTGCAGGTCAACACCGAGCCTGTGGGGGCCCACGTTTTTCTCGATATGAAAGGTTCTCGGTCCAGCATACCGAACTTCAGGTACCTCGGTAGCACGCCATACAAGGGGGAGATGCCATACGGGACCTATCAGATCGTTTTGTTCCACACCGGTGCGCTGGTTGAGCGGACCCTGACGGTCACCCCGACTGGTGAGCGCTCAACGGTGCAGATGATGACGCTCCCGGTCGACAGCCATTCCGAAATGGCGTTTGTGCCAGCGGGCTGGTCTCAGATGGGCAGTGAAAACGGCGGCTCAGACGAACGCCCTTCGAAACGCGTCTATCTGGACAGCTACTACATCGACAAGTTCGAGGTGAGCAATCGCCGCTACGCGCTTTTCCTGGCCTGCATCAGGGGTCGTCCGGAAGAGGCGGCAAAGTATGCGCACCCCGAGCAGCCGAAAGGCAAGGGGCACGAGCCGACCAAGTTGCGCAGCCTGTACAGCCGAAATAGGCGAGAGCCATTCAATCGAGGGTGCCAGCCGGTAGCCGCCGTTGATTGGTATGACGCCTATGCCTACGCCAAATGGGCCGGCAAGGATCTGCCGACCGAAGCGGAGTGGGAGAAGGCTGCGAGCTGGGACCACAAACGACGGGTCAAGCATGCGTATCCTTGGGGGCAAGACGACGACATGGACAAGGCGCATCTGTCGCGCTCGACTGGCACCACTGCTCCGGTCAATTCCTACGGCGCCGAAGACCAAGAAGTCGGCTCGAAAGCGCCTGTGCGCCCCTGTACGTCCTGCTTGATGGTTCACAAGAAACGTCCTGATGGGCGCAGTCCATACGGCTGCTATCAGATGGCCGGCAATGTCTACGAGTGGGTCGCGGACTGGTGGGCCAAGGGCACCTACGACAAGATGGACCCACGAAACCCGAAGGGGCCGATGTTGCCAAGCGACGCCCCACAGCGTCTGCGGGTCATTCGGGGTGGCTCGGGAAACTATTTCGGGTTCATGCAGAACATGCGCCACGCCACGTTTGCGCGGTACCAGGTCGTCCCGGTCCTGAAGGACCCGAACATCGGGTTTCGCTGCGTACTCCGGGTGAAGAAGAAAAAGAAGTAGCGCGAGGCGTCTGGCTGAGCTTTCCCGGGCGGAGTTGCTGATGCGATGGTCCGGTGAGATCACCGGCTGATCCCAGACCCCAGCTGCATGCCCGGATAGCCCGGTGGAAAGCAGGTCCAGCTGAGGAAGGCCTCACGATGCCGATATCACGGCGTCTGGGCGTGTTCTAGTCGCCGAACTTCGTTCGGAGCATTCTGCGGGCCTTGGTCGCCCCATTCGTCTTCGGGTACTTCTGGATCAGCGCCTTCCAGGTTGCCCGGGCCTTCTGCTGCTCTTGCCGGCCGTAATACTGGCAGTACCCGAGGTAGTACTGGGCGTTGGATTGTGCGACCGGGTCCTTGGCCGTGCCGATCACTTTTTCGACCAGCTCCTCGGCCTCTTCGAAGTCGCGCTCCCGGATCAAGAAGTAGGCCAGCTGCAGGCGGCATTGGGATTGCTCGGCATCTGAGGGGCCGACCTCCAGGGCCTTTCTGTAGGCGGTCTTGCTCTTTTCGTTGTTAAAGTGGTTGCGATGGAATTCGGCGAGAGCGATCAGTGAACCAGGCTTGTTCGGGTTCGCTTGGACCGCGGCCTCGAGCTTGGTCAGCTCCGCTTTGGCCTTCTCGGTTCGCCTGTTGAGGCCAAGCAGTGTCAGGTGCAGCTCTCTGGGGCCGACATAGTTCGAGTGGCGCGTCAGATATATTCCCGAAGGAGAGAAGAAGACCAGCGCGGGAATCGCCCGAATCCTGTAGCGGAGCAGCAGGCTGGGGTGGTTGGCCGCATTGAGCTTGACCCGGCTCAGCCGGCCCAGTGTTTGACGGACCTTCGAGTCCAGCCAGGTCTCCGCGTCCATCCGGTCGCAAGGTGGGCTGTCCATCGCCCAGAAATAGAGCACGATGGGGGTGTCTTCCTTGCGGCCCTTGGCCAGCGCGTCCTCCAGGGTGTCGGCCCAGGAGATCAGTGAGCTGTCTCCGCTGGCGGCGTTGGTTATTCGCAATTCGGTGACGACGACGAGCTTGGAGCTGCTGGCCCGGATGCGGTACTTCCCCAGTTGGGCGTCGCGTGGAATGGAGATCCGGTAGTGCCGCTCCCGGATCTTGTGCACGTCCCACTGAAGCACCTTGTCGTCCAGCTTGATCTGCCAGTCGGCCATATTGGGCGCCAGCCGGTTGCCGGCGCTGTCGAGCACTTCCAGCTTGAACACCGGCTTCTGGGCGGGATAAGCGGTCAACTGCTCTGGGGTGATCTCCAGCTTGACCGGTCTGCCTGAGATGGAGAGAGCCGCCTTGCCGAAGACGCCGCTCTTGTTGTCCGTCAGGTAGACCCACTCCTCCTTGGAGGGCTGGTCTTTGGCCTTGATCGTCAGGGGGTTGGTCTTGACTATTTCCAGGCCGCTGGAGACTTCCCAGTGCTGGTCGAAGTCGACGATCCGTTTTTTCTTGTCGTAGCCGCGGAACGAAATCTGGTCAGCGGTGAGGGTTTGGCCGGCCATCAGTTCGCTGACGAGGATGCGGATCTCGATCTTGAAGACACTTTGCTTCTTGCGGATCGAGCGCAGCGTGGCCTGGAGTCGTTTGTCCTTGGGGCGCAGTTGGAGCAGCTTCTCGTACCAGGTCCGGGCCTCGCTGAACCGGCCCGACTGGTGCGCCATCTTGGCCAGGTTCTGTAGGGGGGGGAGGTTATCCGGGAGGATTCGGTGAGCGGCCAAATAGGCCTTGCGGGCCGCGGCGTGGTTCTTTCGCAACATCTCCATCCGGCCGATGCGATTGTAGGCCAGTGCCCGTAGATTGAGCTTCTGGACTGTTGCGGTCGGTGGAAGCAGGCCGATCGCCTTCTGCAGGTGCTCGATTGCCTGGGCCCGGTAATCTGGGTCCTGCTCGTAGGTCACGCCGAGCCAGAAGTGGTTGAGGCCATCCTTGGGGCCCAGCCGGACCGCCTCCCTCAGGTGCTTGATTGCCAGGCCCCAGGCCTTCTGAAAGCGATAGACGCGCCCCAGCCCGCGATGAGCCGCGGCCCCTTTCGGGTTCTTGGTCAGGGCTTCGGTGAAGGCCAGGATCGCCTTGTCGGGTTTCTGGGCTTTCCAGTGCTGGTCGCCTAGCTTCAGGTAGTCCTCGTAGGTCTCCTGTGCTGCGCCCATCGTGGGCAAAAGGAGCAAAAGCATCAGTGAGGGCAGGACGATTCGGGTCATGATACGTCTCGGCTAACGCGCTAGCAGCAGGTGGATCGTGCCATCAGGCTAGTTGCGCAGCTTGTTGATCGCCTTTACGGCGAAGTAATTGTCGGACGGGAAATTTTCCAGCAGTGTTTCCCAGTATTTCCGGGCCTCATCTCGCTTGCCCTGGCGGGCGAGGAATACGCCGGCCATGTAGTAGGCGTACTCGATCAGCTTGGTCTTGGGGTGTCGCTTGAGCCAGCTCTGACATGCACGAAGGCCACCGCTGGGATCATTGGCCCGGCTGCGAGCCTTGATGATCCACTGATACAACTGGACGCCGCTTGGGGTGTCGCGGTTCATGAAGCACGTGCCCTGTGCAACCTCATACTGCCCAGCAGCGCGCAGATAGGCCTTGCTGGAGTAGAGTGCCGAGGCCAACGCCACCTGTGCCTTGGCATCGTTGGGGTTACTGATCGCCTCCTTGAGCCGCCTGAACCGATCGACCTCACGTCTCACTGTGGTGAAGTTCTCGCGCATCTCAGCAACCATCTCCGGCGCCGACTTGACCCCCTTGGTCATCTTGGCTACTGCCCCCTGCGGAGTCCAGTAACCGAGAGCAGGTAGGTCTTCCACGCCGTAGATCTGAACGTACAGGGGGGTCTCGTCCAGGTCGATGCGCAGCAGTTCCCACTCCAGAGCTTCGCGCCGGAACGCCTTGGCCGGCCACGTATTCTCCGCCATTCGTTTGCACGCCAGGGAGCTTTTGGAATAGAAATCGACCAGAATCGGTTTCTTCGAGCGGCGGGCGGCAGAGAGCGCCTTGCGTACCGAGGTGTGCCACGCCACTGTCTGGGGAATGGGCTTGGAGGCGCGGCCGGCTTGCACGTCGAGGGCCTCTTGATCGCTCAACGCCACCTTGGTTTGCTCGAACCGAGAGCCGCTCCAGTTCAGCAGATGGACGGGTCGCGCGAGGGCTTGCATCTTTCCATTGAAGAAGATCTTGCCGGTGACCCCGATGTAAGGGTTCTTGGCCGAGAGGCTACGGAGGTGTCTCTCGAAGCTGTTGACCGAGACTTCAGCGGGGTAGAGCGACTGGAGGAACAGTCCGACCAGGTCATAAGCTAGTGCCGACCACTGATCGGGAGGACGCGCGTACGCCTTGCGAAAGCTCTTGCTGAACAACGCCCCTTTGGAGCTGGTTGGATCGAACAAGGTCGCCACATAGGTCTCCACGCTCGGCTCTCGCAGTCCCTGGATGAAGTCGAGTGCTGCGCCGCCGTCGGACACCACGATCGGTTTCTTGTTGTTGGCCTTCTTGAGGGCCTTGACCAGCGCGAGTACGTGCTTGGGGTTGCGGCTGACCACCAGCGTGACCTCTGCATTTTTCGCGACCAGCTCTTGGGCCAGTGGCCCGGCCTGTTCGAGGTTTTCGGCGGTCTTCCTCTCCAGGATGGCCAGCCCGCTGCTGACACCGAAATCGGCCGCCGTTTCGGACACGTCTCTGGCGTGCGCTCCGGGCCCGGCGAGGATCACGGCGCTGTTCCACTTTTTCTTGATCAGCGCGGCCAAGCTGCGGCCATAGTAGCCGTCCGAGTAGGTGATCCGGTAGGACATGCCGGATCTGCTCAGTAGTTCGTTGCCGCCCGGTGCGACCGGCAGCATCAACACCTGTGCCTCCTGGTAGCGCTCGACCGCCGCGAGTGCCTCCTTGTCGTCGACGTGGCCGATTACCGCTACCGGACGGGGCGTTTTGGCAAACAGCCCGGCCAGCGCATGCAGGCCCTTGGAGGCATCTGCTTCGTGTAGGTGGATATCGAACTGGTGAGACTTGGGGCTGCGTTTGAACTCCTGCAGGTGGAGTTGCGCGCCGTCCAGGTATTGATGGCCGAGCCATGCACTGGAGTCACTCGGCTGGAGGTGAGCAAACACGCCGATTGCCCCGGGCTGCCTGTGAATCGTGGGCTGCTTGGTCTTGCGGCTCTTTTTGGCGGTTGGTCGCGTGCGGGGAGGTGGGGTGGTGCGAGGTTTCTTGGTCTTGGCGGCGGTCGTCGCCGGCTTACGGGTTTTCGGAGTCTTTGTAGTTTTGCTGCTCTTTGATTGGCTATCGCAGGCGCCTAATGTCAGCAGGCAGGCGGCCAAAGCCAAGCCGATCCGCCCGCGGCGCATCAGTTGGTAATCTCTTCGGACACCTCGGTCTTGCCGTTGATTGCGCGCTCCATCAGGCGGCCCGGCTTGAAGGTCACGACCTTCTTGGCGGGGACATAGACTTCCTCACCGGTTTTGGGGTTCCGCGCCTTGCGGGCTGCCCGCCCCTTGACCTCGAACACACCAAAGTTGCGCAGCTCTATGCGCCCCGTGTTCGCGATCACTTCAATTATGGTGTCGAAAGTGCCTTGAACGATGTTCTTGGTGTCGGTCTGAGAGAGTTTGTACTTCTCGGCCAACTGCTTGATAATTTCTTTCTTTGTCACCCTTGTTCCCCCAATCGTGTCCCTCTGTCCTCTTTCAGCCCTGCGCACAGATTGCTATGGCCGGTGCTCAAATCCCTCCCATTTCAACAGACTCGCTCTGCCATAAAGTGTGGGGGATCTCGGAGCAATCCGTGGGGCTCCAAATTACCGAAATCCGGAACCTACAAGCAGATAAAACCTTCTGCGGGGTTGCCTGTCAAGAAAAAAAGCGTGACCCGAGCCAGCTTGCACGACGGTCTGCTCTCTCTTAGAATTCGGAGTCGTGAGTCAAGTGCATTTCGTGTCTTTGGGAGCCAGCACGCTGGTGATCTGTTTCTTTGCCTTGCGGGCTGTCATCCATTACT
>CAZANL010000231.1:3197-7076 GCA_964486115.1 uncultured Planctomycetota bacterium | reverse complement strand
TCGGCCTTGGGAATGCTGGCGTGGGTCATGGTCGCCGGATGACCGATGAGGCTTTCCACGCCGCCGAGGCTCTCCGCGAATGAGAAGAATTTTGATTTGCAGACGACGCGTTCAACGGTTTCCAGTCCGCCTTTGATTACGACGGAGACCATGCCGCCGAAGTCGTCCAGATTTCGGTGATGGGCGCGGTCGTAGAGCACGCCGACCAAGAGGAACATCATCGCCGAGGACAGGCCGTGCGTGAACATCTGCATGATCGCGCCGCTCATCCCGGCAACGGTCATGGCCGCCATGCCCAGCAGCACGTACCCCATGTGACTCACCGAGCTGTAGGCCACCAGGCTCTTGAAGTCCTTCTGCGCCATCGCGCACAGGCCGCCATAAACGATGTTGATCAGCCCTAGAATCGCGATCAGATAGAAGAACGTCTCCTCTCGCGCGACCTCCGGAACGAGCGTGTAGTTGAAGCGGAAGAAGCCGTATCCGCCCATCTTCAGCAACACCCCAGCCAGCACGACCGAAGCGGCCGTCGGCGCCTCGACGTGGGCGTCCGGCAGCCAGGTGTGGAACGGGAAGACCGGGACCTTGATCGCGAAGGCAATGAACATCGCGAGGAAGATCCACATCTTGAAGTTGCCGGCCATGCTCAACTTCGGGATCACCGCAATCATCGACAGCACGTTGAACGAGTGCGGCTCCAGTGTCAGGTAGAGCGCGATCATCGCGATCAGCATCAGCACCGAGCCAACCAGGGTGTAGATGAAGAACTTGATCGCGGCGTAGATCCGCCGGGGACCGCCCCAGAAACCGATGAGGAAGTACATCGGCAGCAGGACCAGCTCCCAGAACACGTAGAACAGGAAGAAGTCGAGCGCAACGAACACGCCGGCCAGCGCAGCCTGCAGCAGCAGGAACAATGCGAAGTAGGCCTTCGTCGCCTTCTCGACCGTCCAGCTATAGACCAGACAGAGCACGCCCAGCAGACAGACCAGCCACAGCAAGGGTAGCGAGAGGCCATCCGCTGCGAGAAAGTAATGAATACCGAAGGTTGGAATCCATGGCAGATGCTCGACGTATGTCAGGTGCTTGGCCGTCTGCGTGCTCGCCGCGAGTGCCTTCTCACGCGTGCTCGAGTAGAGCTCGTGCAAACCGGCAGCCTGCAGCCGGCTGCGCTCCTGATCGCTGAGGCTGGTCGGACGAACCAGGGCCTTCTGGTACAGAACGTAGCTCGCGTTCTTCTCGTCACCGCCGACCTGATTTAGCGCCTTGGCACTCGCCTCGCCCACCACCTGCCCGAAGACTTGGGCCAGGTTGTGCTGGTCAACGACTGCCCGGTATTGCCAGGTAGCGCAGGAGGCGACCGCAA
Organism: uncultured Planctomycetota bacterium; assembly: GCA_964486115.1. Classification (GTDB taxonomy): domain Bacteria; phylum Planctomycetota; class JACQVV01; order JACQVV01; family CAZANL01; genus CAZANL01. The sequence continues at coordinate 5,710 of CAZANL010000231.1, read as the reverse complement.
AGGTTACAAGGGAGCCAGCAAGCGAGATGCTCTTGATCGCGGTCTTCCAGCTGGAAGGCAGGCAAAGCACCAGCAGGGCCACCACAGCCGGCAGAAAGATCACGATGGTCAGATATGGGAACATGCTTTTCTCTCAGGACAGCCTGATCAACTTCTCCAGTGGGTTCACTTCATTATCTCCACCACACAGACCCAGCCGATGAAGATGAATCCGAGCAGGATGACCGTCATGTAGACGTACTCCTGCAACCTGCCGGTCTGTATCCGTCGGATATTGCGTCCGGCGTACAGAACGCTCAGCGAGGTCCCGCGCACGGCGCCGTCGACTCCGTTGTAATCGATCCAGCCACAGAGGTGGGATAGCCCCTTGGCAGCCCAGCCACAGAGGTTGACGAGCCCGTCGACGAGATACTTGTCAACGAGGTAGCACACTTCCTTGACGACGAACAACCCGCTGAGGATGACCTTGTAGTAGAACCAGTCGACGTAATACAGATTGACCAGCACCTTCTTGTACGAGGCGAGAAATCCCTTCTCTCCCACCAGATCCTTGTGGCGCATCTGGATGAAGACGACGTAGCTCAGACCGATGCCGAACAACGCGGCCAGGATCGAGAGCCCCATCATTGGGACGTGCACGTCATGCTTGGTGTGGACCCAGTCTTGCTCCGGGGTGGTTGTGTGCGCTCCGCCCTTTTTGGCTGCGACCAGGGTACGGGCCGGCAGGGCGGCGTGCGCACCATCACTGATGTCCTGCGGGGCAATCCGATAGCCCAGGGCCGCCGGATCGAGTCGGTCGTTGAACCATTTGCCGGTGAACCCGCCGCTACCGACGAAGGTCGACAGCACCGCCAGCACGATCAGTGGAATACACATCGTCCAGGGGGACTCGTGAGCGTGGTCGTAGGCCTCCTGGTCGTTCGGCTTGCCGTGGAAGGTCAGAAACATCATCCGGAACATGTAGAACGCGGTCAGTACCGCCGCGATCATGCCCAGCGCAAACGGGATCACGTGGACCAGCGACTTGGCGTGCATGCCGTAGGCCAGCGCGCCAGCCAGGATCGCGTCCTTCGAGACGAAGCCGCTGAAAAACGGCACGCCGGCGATCGCGATCGTCGCGATCAGCATCGTCGCGTAGGTGATCGGCATCTTGCTCTTCAGCCCACCCATGTCTTCCATCTCGTTGGAGTGCACGGCGTGGATCACCGAACCCGAGCCCAGGAACAGACAGGCCTTGAAGTAGGCGTGGGTCCAGAGGTGGAACATCCCGGCGACCAGGCTACCGGTGCCGATGCCCAGCATCATGAAACCCAGCTGGCTGACCGTCGAGTAGGCCAGCACCTTCTTGATGTCGTTCTGCACCAGCGCGATCGTCGCGGCAAACAGCGCGGTGATGCCGCCGGTGATCGCAATGAACAGCAGCGGCGTCGAGTTGGCCAGATAGTCGCCACCGGTGAAGAAGGCCGGACCCGCCATGAACGGGAACATCCGGGCCACCAGATAGACGCCGGCGGCGACCATCGTCGCGGCGTGGATCAGTGCGCTGACCGGCGTCGGGCCCTCCATCGCGTCCGGCAGCCAGACGTGCAGCGGGAACTGCGCCGACTTGCCGACCGGCCCGAAGAACAGCAGGATGCCAGTGATCGCCAGCAGCACGCTGACCTGGCCTCCGGCCCCGAGCCAGGTGCCGTCCTGCAGGCTGGCAAAGATCGCCCCGTAGTGGGTCGTCCCGACCATCTTGTAGATGATCAGAATCGCCATGAAGAAGCCCAGGTCGCCAACCCGGGTCGTCATGAAGGCCTTGACGCAGGCCTGGGCCGCCGACTTCTTCTCGAAGTAGAATCCGATCAAGAAGTAGGAGCACAGTCCGACCAGCTCCCAGAAGATGAAGGTGAACAGCAGACTGTTGGACAGCACCAACCCCAACATCGAGAAGCTGAACAGCGCCAGGAAGGCGAAGAACCGCTCGTATCGGACCTCCCCGTGCATGTAGCCCATGCTGTAGAGGTGGACCAGGAAACTGACCAGCGTGACCACGACCAGCATGATCAGCGTCAGGTTGTCCAGTCGAACGCCAAACGCCAGATGCAACGACTGATCCCCGCGGTTGAGCGCGCCTTGGTCGGCGACCGTCTCCGCACCCGGCCCCATGCTGAAGAATTTGAAGACGGTGCCGTCGATCACCTGGCCGCCGGCATGCGGATTCAGCTCGTTGGGGATAAACCATCCGAAGAACAGGCAGAGCGCCAGAGCCAGACACAGGCCCATCGCCGCCGTCGGCAGCCAGTCCCCCTTGCGCGGCAGGGCATGCCCGATCCAGATCTGCACGCAGAACGCGCCAAGCGGCAGCAACAGGATGGCCAGTGCCATCTGGACCGCGGTGTGACTGAGAACGTTCTCCATGACCCGGCGTTACTCCCTGAGGTGATCGATCTCGTCGACGCAGATCGTGCTGAAGCGGTTATAGATGTTCAGCACGATGGCCAGCGCCACGGCAGCTTCCGCAGCGGCCA
>CAZANL010000231.1:0-3187 GCA_964486115.1 uncultured Planctomycetota bacterium | reverse complement strand
GCCAGCGTGACCACGAAGATCACGACGATGTGCCCGTAGAGTGGGTTTTCGAAGCCACCGTAGCGGCTGAAAGCGACGAAGTTGATACTGGCGGCGTTGAGGATCAGCTCGAGACCCATCAGCACGATCACCGCATTGCGACGCATGATCACGGCAGCCATCCCGGAGCAGAACATGACGGCTGAGAGAATCAGGTAGTGCGTCAGCCCGATGTCGGTCACCCAACTCATGCTTCACGCCCCATTCTGGCGATGTAGGCCGCTCCGATCAGCGCCGCCAGCAGCAACACCGAGATCACCTCGAAGGGCAGGATGAAGTCGGTCATCAGCAGCAGGCCGATCTTGCGCGAGGTGTATTCCGGCTCCGGCAGATTGCCCTGTACCTTCCAGCCGATCTCGGTGATCAGGTAGACCAGCGGGATCAACATCGCTGCACCGGCGATCAGCCCTTCAAAGAGCAGCCCCCGCTCCCGCACACGCCTGAGCAGCACCGGGTCACGGTTGGTCAGCATGACCCCGAACATCAGCAGGATCAGGATGCCGCCGACATAGACCAGGATCTGCACGAAACCGACGAAGTCCGCCCCCAGCAGAACGAACAGCCCGGCCACGCCGGACAGGGTCGCCAGCAGCAGCATCGAGCAGCGGATGACGTCCCTGACCACCATGATCAGCACCGCGGGCACCACCGTCATCACGGCGAGGCTCCAGAAGATGATCGCGTTCCAGATTTCTGGGGTCATGGGTTTCTCAGGCGTATTGATACTTGCGAGACTGTAAGTACATGTTGCCCAGAATCGCGGTCGCTATCCCCAGGGCGCCGGCCACGGCAAGCCCGAACGGAATTGCAAACAGATGGCTGTAGTCAGCGAGGTACATTTCCCACAACGCCGAGCCGAGCAGGCAGGCCATCGAGAACGGCAGCAGTACCTTGAGGCACAGATACATCACCTGATCCAGCCGCACGCGGGGCAATGTCCAGCGCAACCACATCTGCACGAAGACCAGCAAGATGCCCTTGCTGAGGATGACGAAGACGCCCAACAAGGCCCCGACCGGGTGACTCATCACCAGATCGTCGAGCGGCTTGATACCGGTCCACCAACCACCCATGAACAATGCCGCCGTCATCGCACTGACGGCGTACATCGCGGCGTACTCGGCCAGAAAGAAGATCGAGAACCGCATTCCCGAGTACTCGGTGTGGAAACCGCTGACCAGCTCGCTCTCCGCTTCCGGCAAGTCGAACGGTGCCCGCTTGGTCTCCGCCAAGTTGCAGATGAACAGAACGATGAACGTCACGAACAGGAACGGATTGCGGAACATGAACCAGTTCCAGAACCAACCGGCCTGTTGCTGGGTGATCTCGTTGAGGGAGAAACTTCCGGTGACCAGCACGACGGTGATCAAGCAGACCCCCAAGGGGATCTCGTAGCTGACCAGCTGGGTCGCCGTGCGCATCGCGCCGAACAGCGACCACTTGTTGTTGGAGGACCACCCGGCGAGGATCACCCCGATTCCCTCCAGCGAGCCGATCGCAGCGATGTAGAACACGCCCAGGTTCAGGTCGGCGACGACCAACTTGAGATTGCCGATCGGCGGCCCCCAGGGCAGGACGAGGAAGATCGCGAAGGTGGCGGCGAAGGCCATGATCGGCGCGATGATGAACAGGATCTTGTCGGTCGCGCGAGGGATCACGTCTTCCTTGGCCAGCAGCTTCACGCCGTCGGCCAGAGTCTGAGCCCAGCCATGCCAGCCGCCGACATCCATCGGACCCAGCCGACATTGCATGTGGGCCGACACCTTACGCTCCAGCCAGATTGCGAACAATCCGAAGATGGTGATCCAGGTCAGCGCAGGCAGCAGACAACCAACAAGCAACCAGACAGGATCCAGCAACGAGCCGCCGCCAATTGTCTGTCTCAACCAGTAGGTGATTCCGATGCTCTCTTGCGAGGCGAGAATCAACATGCTGCTCTCCCACTCCCCGGAGGTCGTGCGATGCTTCTCCCTTGCGCATCACGCGAATACAATTGGAGTTAAATAGGGTGGATTCCGGAAAAGAGGTGAAATTATAGCACGGGCCAGGGGGGTTTCAAGATCGCGTTTTCGTCCACCCTGTGGGGTCCTGCGCCCTTTTCCGAGCCAACCCGGTCAGGCCGGACGGACCCGGATACGCTGGGTCTCCGGCTCGACCTGGAGGATCTCGATTCGCAACCTCTGCCCCTGCGCTAGCTGGACTGTCAGATCTTCCGACAACACGACCGCCAGCGCACCGGACCCGAGCTCCAAGAACGCGCCCCAGGGCAACACCTCCACGACGAACCCCTCGTCCTTTGCGCCCACCACGCAGATCGACGACTCGTGCCAGGGGTTCTTCTCGGGATAGGCGCTCTTGATCGAACCCACCCAGTGGCCCGACGCCTCGACCCAGCTGATCAGCTTGACCTTATAGTCGCGCCCCTGCTCGGCCAGCTCGTCGTACTGCTCCTGCCGAGGCAGCCAGGTCCACTGGTTGAGTCCAACGAAGACCCGGGCCTTCTCGTTGACCAGAAAGGCGCCAAACGCCTCGACCTGCTCGACGGTCCCCGAGATCACGTCTCCCGGCATCAGCGGACGTGGCGTCAGCACCGGCACGGCGACTGAGGGGGGACGATCCGCGTCGCGCATCGCCCGCTGCAAGGCGCGGGCCAGCTCCCGGGCATCCTGGTAGCGATCAGCGGGGTCATGGGCCATCGTCGTTTCGATCAGCTCGACCAGCGCCGGCGCCAGGTCGGGACAGTGCTCGGTGATCGGAACGCTCTTTCCGGCCAACCTCTCGCGCAGCAGCTGCGCCGTCGATTCGCAGCTGGAATAGGGAGAACACCCGGCGATCAACCGGTAGAGAATCACCCCCGCGGCAAACACGTCGACCCGGTGGTCGACCCGCTGGGCATTCTTGATCTGCTCCGGCGCCATGTATTGCGGGGTGCCGAGCAGATTCTCGGCGTGCCTTTTCAGGGTACCAGACAGGTCGAGAGCCCGAGCAATGCCGAAATCGATCACCTTGATCCGGCCTCGACGGTCGAGCAGGAGATTGCCCAGCTTGAGATCTCGGTGGATCACTCCCTTTTCATGGGCGTAGATCAGCGCACCCGCAAGCTGCAGCGTCCAGTCGAGGGCGGGACGCAGCCCCTGCGCTCCGCTCA
>CAZANL010000230.1:0-7087 GCA_964486115.1 uncultured Planctomycetota bacterium | reverse complement strand
GTAGAAAATCTTGCCTTCGCAAGCGCCCCAGCTGGCGGCGGGCGGGTCCACGTCTGACAAAATGAGGCGCGTCGGTGGCTCGAAACCGGCGACGCCTGTCGGGTCTCCCGCCAGAGGGATGTCGGTGGTCGTAATTCTGTTCCACCGCGTCCCATCATTGAAACAGAGCTTGTCATAGGTGCTATCGAAGTAAAAGTCCCCCAGACCGCCGCTTCCCGGAGCCGAGGATCCTGGCTCAAGCCTGACGCTCGTGCTCACGTGCAGGGTCACGGCAGGCGAGGAGATGCCGACGCCGACATTACCCGCGTTGGTGATCGTCAACAGCTCGTCGCTGCCATCCGTGACAGCCAACCTGAATGCGCTGCTGCTGGTGGTAGCGTTGTAAATGTCGATACTCCGGGCCGTCCCGGCGGAGTTGGTACCCAAGAGCTTCAACTTGTAGCTCGACGCTGGATTCGAGCCGGTCTGCCGGATGTTCAAGTCGGACGTCACCTTGACTGCAGCAGTCATCAGAAAGCCCGTCAGCAGCGCGAACACCAGCAGGCCAGCCAGCCGGGATCGCCGCCGATGCGTCGCAAGCAACCGTTCGAGTTCGCCCAGCTGTTCGCTCCTGGCGAACCGCGGCTTTTCCTGTCCAGTGGAGCGACTTCCCATCAGATCTCCTCCTCAACACCCTAAGGGTAACTGGCCCGTGACCCCTTCACTTTCGTCAACACACACCCGCATCAGATCAGTCCGCCAGACTAACCTCCCTCCAGCCCGCCGTCCCTTCATGGACAAACAGCTTGCCGTCAGTATTACAGTAAAGCTCACCCTTGGCACCTGTCGGTGCTGTCCCTTGTGGCTCCAACCTCATCACGGATTTCACGTGCAGGGTCCTCACCGGAGCGCTGATTCCAATGCCCAGCAAACCGGCATTGGTGAGCGAAACCCTCTCGGCGGTGGCTTCATCAACCTCACTCGAGACCGCCAGCCGGTAGGCTGTGCCGCTGACAGTGACGTTCTGCAGCTGCATTGCTCGGGCTGCACCTGCGCCGGTGGTTCCCACGAGTTTGAACTTGCTACTCGACGCGGGATCATCGCCGGTCTGCCAGATGACCAGATCGCCCCCTCTGATCTTGACTGCCGCCGACAACAAGGCGACCGACATGACCATGCAGAGTGTCAAAAAAGCCGATTCGTCCGGCGACTCTGCGCTTCCACACGCAACTTGAACTTTGCCACCTGCTCAACAGTTGCGAACTTCCCCTGCGTTTCTCCTACGCCGCGGCTTGCCATCTGGGCCTCCTCGTTACTTTACAGACTGCACGGACTGTATAGAAACTACGCTTTTCCCCAGATCAAATCCAGACTAAATTTCCCGTATTTCGATCAATTCCAGTTGATTTCTGCAGGGGAGTGCTGAGCATCAGCCAGGGCCTTCATCGCCTTCGATCCGTGAGCAGACCGGCTGAACGGAAATCAGGCAGTTCTGGGCCGCTAGCAGCGCCTGCAGCTGCTGCGGATCGACCTGACGATCCACTCCGATCAGCCCAGCTGATGGGGGCCTCTCCCCCATCAGCCTTTCCACCGCCAGCACACCGGGCAACAATGCACTGCGGTGACCCCGCCCGCCGCCACTGATCGTGACCCGGGTGATCTGGCCCCGTGTGCCGCTGATCTCGTAGCCCAGGCCGCTGCCGAATCCTCCCGACATGCGCCCCAGCGCCAGACCGAGGGTGCGCCACCGGCCCATCAGACGCTTCACCGCGGGCCAGCGCGCGGCCACATCCAGTATCCGACCGAGACCGGGCACGTTGGGATCCACATAGCTGGTCACCTCCCGCAGAGAGGGCCAGATCGCCGGCAAGGTGATCGCGTCGGCGGTCTCGAACAACCGTCCGTGACGCGTGCGTCCAGCCAGGTTCATGCTCCATGTCGCCTTCCAGCCGGGCCACGTCTGCAGACGGCCTTTGGCAAACACCTCGACCGGCTCTCCGACCGAGGCCAGCAGACTGAGAGCTGTGGCTCCAGCACGGGATTCTCGCATCGCTGGCAACAACAGACAGCGTATTCGGGTAGGACGATGGATGCCGGACCATGCCACCGCGGCAGCGCTGATCACGCTCATGCTGCTACAGGCGCTGAATACTCTGGACTGCGAGGCGGCAATGCGGGGGGCCAAACCCTCGAGCGAGCGGACGTAACGCAGACTGTCTGCGATGTCGATCACATCGAAGCCGATGTCCACCGCGGCCTCGATCAGCGCCGTGGAGCGAGACTGAAAGGGGCCGACCGCGTCAAGCACCACGTCGCCCGGCCCGACTGCGCGGCTGATCGAGTCGAGGTCCTCCACGTCGAGGCTGGGGCGGGTGTGCCGTGAGGCGACCAGCGGACTGAGCCCCCGGCCCCGCAGCAACTCGACCGCCGCCGCGCCGAAGAAGCCCGTGCCGCCGGCGACGATGAGGCGCCTCACTCCAGGGCTCGAGCCAGCAGCGGACAGAACAGCACCAGCAAAGGGAACAGCAGCGCGGAGCTGGCGATCAGTCCGCTGACGCTGCCCACCAGCGCGGAAACAGACATCGCGATGCCGGCCAGCCAGATGACCCAGGCCATCCCCTTCAGCCACGGTGGCAGCATCGGACTGCAGAGAGTGAGCAGGATGCCGGCCAGCGTGTAGCAGCCATTGGCCAGCAACGCAGTCGCCATCGTCGCGGTCTGCTGGATCGCCAGAAACTGCTCGGCCGCCGCGCCCACGCCCCCCGCGGCTAGCAGGGCCGTGGCTCTCCCGGGCAGCCATGCGGCGTAGAGCGACTCGCCAAACAGGTCACAGCAAAGTCCCAGGCCGACCGTCACCAGCGCCCCGTTGGCCAGCCGACTACTCGGAGCCGAGGCGGCCCACCAGGCATAGAACCCACACAGGCTGATCGCGGCCACCGACCAGACGGCCCAGCAGCCGGCCCAGAGCAGGCGGTGGTCGGCCACATGGCGCGCCCGAGCCAGCAAGTCGGGCTCGGCCTCACTGCCTCCCGTGAGCCCGAACAGCGCCACGATGGCCAGCCCGTGTAGCAAGCTGCAGGCCCAGGGTCCAGCTGCGCGGACGCGCGCTCCCACGGTGGTCCCTTCCAGCAAGAACAGCCCGAACGGGAGCCATCAGATCAGGTCGTTGAACACCAGCAGGCTGACGAAGCGCGGCGGCAGCTCACCCTGCGCCACGCTGATCGCCAAACCCGCGGGCCCCATCAGCTTGCCCAGCAGACCGCCCAGAGGCCGAAGAGCAGCTTGTAGATCCCGGCGGCGAGAAACACCCCCCGATAGACCCGGCGACGAAACAGGTCCTCAACCACCACCAGCACTCGCTCTCCCGGGTTGATCATCAGACAGGACCTAATCCACTGGGGTCACGTACGCCGCGGTGATCCCACCGTCGACCATGAAGGAGGTCCCGGTGACGAACGAGGACTCGTCCGAGGCCAGGTAGAGCGCGGCGCTGGCGACCTCCGAGACCTCACCGAAACGACCCTGGGGGATATGAACCAGCCGCCGCTGCATCTTCTCCTCGGTGTCCAGGTACTTCATCAGCAGCTCCGTCCCCAGTGGCCCCGGGCAGAGCGCGTTGACCCGGATACTCTCTCGGGCGTGGACCACCGCCAGCTCCCGGGTCATCGCCAGCACGCCTCCCTTGCTCGCGGTGTAGGCCAGCTGCGGCGTCGCCGCCCCCATCAGAGCCACGAACGAGGCCGTATTGATGATCGAGCCTCCGCCCGCGCGACGCAGGGCGGGGATCCCGAACTTGCAGCCCAGGAACACGCCTTTGAGGTTGATCGCCATCGTCAGATCCCAGACCGCCTCCTCGGTCGCGATCGCGTCGTCATCCTCTGCGTGGCCGATTCCGGCGTTGTTGAACAGGATGTCCAGTCGGCCGTAGGTCGCCTCCGCATGGCCGACCATCTGCTCGCAGTCGGCCGCTCGGGAGACGTCGGCATGGACGTAGCTCGCGCGCCCCCCAGCGCTCTCGATGGCGCGGACCGTCTCCGCGCCGCCCGCGTCGTCGAGGTCGACGACGACCACCGACGCCCCTTCGCGGGCAAACAGCTGTGCCGTGGCGCGACCGATGCCGCTGGCGGCCCCCGTGATCAAGGCTATCTTCTCTGACAGTCGCATCGGCTGTTCTCCCCATGGTACCCGACAACCTCGACCGAACGCCGGTCGGGGCCGAGCGGGCACCCGATCTTCAGATCTGCTCGTAGTAGCGCCGCCGCTCCCAGTCGGTCACGGCCCGGTCGTACGCGGCCTGCTCGGTGCGCCAGAAATGCTCCAGATGCTCGACGACCAACACGCCAAAGGCCTGCCTGGCGAACTCGCTGGAACCCAGCCGGTCCAGGGCTTGGGACAGGTTGAGCGGAACGTGCGGCTGGTCCTCGGCCACGTAGAGGTCCCCCTCGAAGATCGGCGGCGGCTCGAGCCGGCGTTCGATGCCGTCGAGCCCCGAGGCCAGCGCGGCCGCATAGGCCAGATACGGATTGCAGTCGGCTCCCGGAACGCGGCACTCGATACGCAGACTCTGGCCCTGGCCGACGCAGCGGAATCCCGCGGTGCGGTTGTCGTGGGCCCAGGCGATCCGGGTGGGCGCCCAGGATCCGGCCTGGTACCGCTTGTAGGAGTTCGGGTTGGGGGCGTAGCAGGCCATAACCTCCGGCGCATGAGCCATCCAGCCCCCCAGGAACCAGCGGAAGGCGTCCGTACAGCGAACCGGCCCGAGCTGCTGCTCACCGCTGAACGCATTGTCCCCGCCGGCCCACAGGCTCAGGTGGATATGGCAGCTGGATCCCGCGCGCTGCTCATCGAATTTGGCCATGAACGTGACGCTGCGCCCCTGCTGCTCGGCGATCTCCTTGGCGCACTGCTTGTAGATGCAGTGGCGGTCGGCCATCTCCAGCACCTCGGCGTAGCGCACATTCAGCTCGTGCTGGCCGCAGCCCCACTCGCCCTTTGAGTTCTCGACCGGAATGCCGGAATCTCTCAAATGGCGCCGCAGCGCTCCCACATAAGGCTCCACGCGCGTCCCCTGGAGGATGTGATAGTCCTCGATGTACCAGCCGGCCGGGGTCAACCCCTGCTGCCGGCTGCCAGCCGCCTCGCGATAGCTATCCTGGAACAGATAGAACTCCAGCTCCGAACCGGCCTTGGCCGTGTAGCCCAGGGCGGCCGCGCGCTCGATCTGACGTCGGAGCATCTGTCGGGGCGCCTGCTCGACCGGGGCATGCGTGCCCTGATCCCGCAGATCGCACAGCACCAGCGCCGTACGGTCCAGCCAGCTCGCTTGGCGCAGCGTGGCCAGATCGGGGACCAGGTGCACATCCCCGTAGCCCCCCTCCCAGTTGGCGAACGCATACCCGCTGACCGGCTCCATCTCGACGTCGACCGTCAACAGGTAATCGCAGGCGTGGCTGCCCTGGTCGGCCACCGACTCGAGGAAGAACGCGGCATCGTAACGCTTGCCGACCAGTCGTCCGTACAGATCGGTGAACGCGACGATCACGGTGTCGATCGTCCCATCCGCGGTCAGCGCGCGAAGCTCTTCGAGGGTCAGCATTCCCTTGGTCCGGCTCATGGTTGCTCTCGTCGATCAGGCCACAGGTGACAGGTCAAACCAGACCCAGGATAGACCGCCGGCCGGCGGATTTCAGCAAAAACAGCTCGGAGGCCGTCGCGGATCCGTCGGCCCGCCCCTCCCAAGAGCACCAGAGCGCCCCGAGCGCTTTGTGCTCACCAACTGGCGCTCCCCTGAGGAATGGCATATAAGGACCTCTCTGATCAGGAGACACGCGATGAACACCGACTCAAAAGATGTACTGGACCGCATCGAAAGCGATCGCGGCGACCACCTGGACCGGCTCAAGCAATACCTGAGCATCCCCTCGATCTCGACCGACCCGGCCTACCGGGAAGAGGTCCTGCGCTGCGCCGACTTTCTGCTCGAACAGATGCGGTCCGCCGGCCTGACCGCGGAGAAGATCGAGGGTGAGGGCTACCCCCTGGTCTACGGCGAGTGGACCGGCGCGCCCGGCAAGCCGACCGTCCTGTTCTACGGCCACTACGACGTGCAGCCGGTCGACCCGGAGCATCTGTGGCGCAATCCACCGTTCGAGCCGACCGTCGAAGGAGACCAGCTCTTCGCGCGGGGCGCCACCGACGACAAGGGACAGTCCTTCACCCACCTGATGGCGGTCGCCGCGATGCTGGCCGAGCGGGGCAGCCTGCCGGTCAACGTCAAGTTCCTGGTCGAGGGGGAGGAAGAGTCGGGCGGGGCCGCGATCGAGACCTTCGTCACCCAGGACGCGGGACAGCGGTTGGCCTGCGACTGCGTGGTGGTCTCGGATACCTCGATGCTCGGCCCGGGTCAGCCCAGCCTGATCTATGGACTCAAGGGACTGCTCTACACCGAGATCCAGGTCAGCGGCCCGAGCCACGACCTGCACTCCGGCAGCTTCGGCGGCGGGGTGACCAACCCGGTCAACGCCCTGTGCCAGATCATCGCCGGCCTGCGCGACCCAGTGACCGGACGCGTGCTGATCCCGGGCTTCTACGACGACGTGCGCCCGCTGGAGGACTGGGAGCGAACCGAGTTCGGCGCGCTGCCTTATGACGAGCAGGCCTTCATGCACAGCGTCGGCGTCAACGGGCTCTCCGGCGAAGAGGGCTTCACCACCCGCGAGCGGCTCTGGGGCCGGCCGACCTGCGACGTCAACGGCATCTGGGGTGGCTACCAGGACGAGGGCGCCAAGACGATCATCCCCGCCGCGGGCGGGGCCAAGGTCTCGATGCGGCTGGTCCCCGACCAGGACCCGGCCAAGATCGCCGCCGCCCTGGCCGAGTACGTGCGCGCGGCGGCCCCTCCCGGCGTGACCGCCGAGGTGACGAGCATGCACGGCACCGAGGCGGTCGTCGTCGAGACCGGCGGACCGCTGGTCGAGGCCGCGCTGGACGCGATGCAGGATGTCTGGGGCGCCCGCCCGGTCAGGGTCCGGGAGGGCGGCTCGATCCCGGTCGTCTCGATCTTCGACAAGGTGCTGGGAGTGCCCGTGCTGCTGCTCGGATTCGGGAT
>CAZANL010000229.1:3621-7099 GCA_964486115.1 uncultured Planctomycetota bacterium | reverse complement strand
CCTTCAGCCCGACCAGCTTGAAGCGGAGTCGATCCGCCGCAGCGATCGCGCTCTTCAGCTCTCCGCGCGCCAGCGCTGCTCGGACGGCGCTGCGTGTCTGTTCGAGCTGCGCCGCCAGTTTTCGGGTCTGCTGGCCGTCGTCCGCCGACTTGTTTCCTGCAGGCGAGCGGGGCGGCTCCTCGTCCTCGGGCTGCTTCTCTGTCCCGCTCTGGGTCGCTCCCTGGTCCGGCTTGCGCGTCTGATCGGACTTGGTGGCCTGGGTCTGCTGACCTTCCCCGTTTTTCTCCGGGTCGCCATCCGTCATGCTGTAGATCAACAGGCACAGGCAGATCAGCGCGATTGAGCCGGCTGCGGCCACCAGCGGCACGAAAGGTCGCTTCTCGGCGCTGCTTCGCCCAGCCACCTCGCCGGTGGCGCGGCGACGCCCCTTGCTGTCAGGGCGGGTGCGTCCTTTTCCACTAGCGACCGCGGCAGTCGACTGCGACCGCTTGCGGGACGTCGTCGTCCGAGCCCGCCTGGGCTCCCTGGAGGTCGCCGTCCGCGCCCCGGTGCTCCGGCGTCGGGTCTTCCGCCGTGTGTCTGTTCGCCGTGCATCGCGGGTCTTGTCAGAGTCTGGCTCGTCCTGAGGGGCAGACTGCTCGGACCGCTTTCGAGCCGCGTCGGGGTCCTTTTTCTGCGTGCGGCGGCCTCTGCGTTCCTTCTTTGCGTCGTCGACCGCGCTGCGGGCCAGGCGGCCGGAGATGTGAGTGACGGCCTCGCCCAGTTTATTTAGTTTCGGACCACGGGCAGGCTGGCCCGCCGTCGGTTCCCGCTGACCGGGCTCTTGCTCCACCTTCTTCTGGCGCTTGCGATCGGTTCGCTCGTCGTCGAAGGCGGTGCGGGTGAGGCGGCCGGAGATCTGGCTCACGACCCGGCCGAGCTGGTTCAGCTTGCCGGCCCCGGCCAGCGTCTGTTCCAGCTGCTCTCGCTGTGCGCGGCTGATCAACCCTTGCTGGACCAGATAACACGCCAGGCTCTTTGGCCTCTGGGCTGGAGGGAGCGCCTTGTACTCCCGCGTCGTCTCGAGCAGCTGCTGGCGGTCGACCAGCTGTTGTCCGAGGAGCAGCTTACCGAACCGATTATCGAGCTTCGACAGCACGATCATCCATAGTACATAAGCGGCGGTTGGGGTGCAAGCCGGTGTGCGTGGGTGCTGCCGGACTCAGGTCTGCGGTACGTGTGGTCACCTGGGCGGCCTCACTGGCCGAAACGACAAGCGGTCACTGGCAGCCGCAGCGCTGGAGCCCACTCGCCTCCCGTGAATTCTTTGCTGCTAGCGGATTTGTTGTCACACGAGCCCGGGCCTTCGAAAGGTCCTGCGAGGTCCCCTCGTCGCGTCACGTCGTCCGGTGCAACCCAGACCCTGGGATGGCTTGTCTGGCAAGAGGGCCTTCCGTATAATTCGAGACGACATGAGAGATGCGTTGTCTAGGTCTGGGAGGATAGGTTGTCCGAAGGTCAGCAGGTCGAGTGCCCCCTCGGTGACGCGAAGCGCTCGCGCTCTGTTGCTCCTCGCTATCTTCGTCTGGCCGGCGGTGGCGCCCGCCCGTGGCCAGAAGCAAGCCGCGTTCCAGCGGAAGCGGACGTTTCAGTTCGAGAAGGCGGGTGTCCGGTTCAGCAATCGGTTTCCCGGTGCCCGGCTGAACGAGTGCACGCAAGTCGGCAAGGACGCGTTTCGGCTGGTCATCCGACCCGAAAACAGTCCGATCAACAACAGCGCCTGGTATGCGTTTCGCGTGACGTCGGCCGCCCCCAAGACGATCACCGCGACCTTGACCTATGTCGGCGGAACGCATCGCTACCAGCCGCGGATCAGCCGCAACGGCCGGGACTGGCGCTCCCTGGCGGCTGACCGCTGCGTGTCCGACAAGAGCAAGCGGACGGTGACGTTGAGGCTGGATGTCGACAAGCGTCCGCTCTGGGTCGCGGCCCGTGACCTGATCGGCATCGCGCAGATCGAGGCCTGGGTCGCGGTCCAGGCGCGCAAGTCGTTCGTCCGTCAGCACACCATCGGAAAGTCGATGCGCGGGCGTCCCATTCGGATGATGACGATCGGCAAGAGCGCGTCGCGCAATCTGGTGTTCGTCATCAGCCGTCAGCATCCCCCCGAGGTCAGCGGTACGTTTGGGCTGATGACGTTCGTGGAGACGCTCAGCTCGGACTCGCCCCTGGCCAGGCGCTACCGAGAACGGTTCCTCACGCTCGTTGTTCCGCTGGTCAACCCGGATGGACTGGATGCCGGGCACTGGCGACACAACATGGGCGGGGCGGATCTGAATCGGGACTGGAAGGACTTCAAGCAACCCGAGACGCGGCAGGTCCGGGACGCCCTGCTGAGATATGCGGCGCGGCCCAAGGCACGCCCGTTCCTGTTTCTCGACTTCCACTCCACCCGGCGCGATATCTTCTATACACAAAAGGACAGGCACCCGACCTTTCCCCCGAACTTCACCCGTGACTGGCTGGCGGCTCTGGGTAAGCGCTTCCCGGAGTACCAGATCCGACGAAGCGGTGCACACAATCCGACGACGGGCACCTCGAAGGGCTGGTTCTACGAGCGGTTCAAGATCCCCTCGATCACGTATGAGTTCGGCGACCATACCGAGCGGAAACTGATCCGTCGCATCACGGGTGGGTCCACCGAGGAGATGATGAGGCTGCTGCTGGCCGCCGCCGAGAACTGAGGTCAGTTCCACGCTCTCTGCGCGCAGAGTGCAGCGGGTGATGAATCGATGTCGCAGCCGATCGCGAGGATGGTTCGCGTGACAGGGTGTTGCCGGTGCGATCATGAGCCAGCTCTGGCCTAGTGGGACAAGCCCGCAGATCACGATGTCTATCGGGAGTTCGGTGGCCAGCGCGTGGGCGACGCTCACACGCACGCGAAGCACCTGCCGCCGCACCCGTTCCACGTTGGGTGTGGACTGACAGGCTCAGCTTGATCGCAACAGCAGGTCCGCTTGCTCGGTGGCCTGGACCTGTCGCATGCACTCGGCGATCCATTTGCGCCACATCGGGTCGACCGTGCTGGCCTGATGGAGCAGGACTTTCCAGTATTTTTCGGCGCCTCGCGGGTCTCCAAGGCGCTGATGCACCCGCCCCAGCGTCAGCGTGGTCCAGATGTCGAGAGCCACCTGCGTCCCCTGGCACCTGGGGCAGGCGCCGCTTGACGTGCCTTTCGTTGCCCTCTCGCTTTGGGAGAGCGATTGGCCCGGGCTCCTGGCTGGCAGCTCGGAGGCACGTGCCTCGGGGGTCTCGCCGCCGCTTCTTGTCGCTGGGTAGACGCAGGTGATATTGACGCGCTTTCGCTCGGCGCGCAGTAACTGCTCGGCCCGCATCTGCGCCGCTGCCGCTCGCCGCGCATCGCCCTGCCGGCGATGCCGTCGGGACAGCTGGAGCAGAGCCAGGGCATCCCCCTTAGTGGTGGTCTGCTCGAGTGCTC
>CAZANL010000229.1:0-3611 GCA_964486115.1 uncultured Planctomycetota bacterium | reverse complement strand
AGTGGCTCATCAGCTGCCGTGAAAGGGGGACGCCAGTCAGGAAGGCCCTTCGGGCGCAGTACTGGCGCACGGACTCCTGTGGATCCCCTTCGGCGGCCAGCATCAGCACGGCGATCGTGAGGTAGGGTTTTTTGAGGAAGATGGCGACACGGAGTGCGCGATACGCCTGGTCGGCTTGGCCCCGAGCATAGTCCCTGATCGCCAGGCGCAGGGCCAGCTGATAGGCCAGCTCGGCCGTGTCCGCGTCGCCCAGGCGGCCTGGGATCCGGGTCATCACCTTCCGTCCCCTGCTCGTCTCTCCCTTCGAGAGGTCCTCGAGCGCTGCGCGCAACTGGGGAAGCAGGCTCTGGGCGATCCGCTGTTGAGCCTCCTTACGGACTTCCTGGCCCAGCTTCCTCGCGGCACCACGGTCGCCTGGGTGACGCGTCTCGTGTCGCAGGAGGTGGTCCAGCGCCTGCTCGTGCTCTCCCTCGACCATCAGCCGGTCGAGCTCTGAGCGCAGCTTTCCCAGACGGATGGACGCCTCGGTCACGGGAGGCTCGGGGGCTTGGTCCCAGGTCGCTGTGGACTGCCCGGGGTCGGAGGGGAAGACGATCCACACCAACCACAGCAGCATGGTGCCGATGCTGGCCGCGAGGGCCCACCGTCGTCTTCTCCATCGAATCGCGCACTCAGCTCGGATCCTGGCTATCGTCCGCATCGTGTCCTTTCAGTGTTGCTCGTTGCGCAGGCATCGAGTCGTCCGTCAGTTCGGGTCGGAAGGCCAGCGTGGCGTGGCCCTCAGACTAGCTCTGCAGGAGGAGCGTTTGATCCTCTCAGCCGAAACAGCCTGATTTTCGGGCCTCGGTGGTCGCGGGGATGTGCGCGGGTGGTTATGGTCCCAGGGGGTGGTAGAGATCCGGGCCAGACGCGTCTTCGCACACGACGGCACGAACCGGCATGCGTGCCGAGCATGAGATGTGAGGGCCGCTGCGACTCTACCCGCCGGGACGGCGGCAGGCTCGCACGGTCAACGGCATCCTTCCGTTGGATGATGCTCATGCACAGTTCCCGACCACTCGTCCTGTCCTGTTTCCTGCGGCAGTATGGCGCGTACGCTCGGGTGCGCCTGTGCGAACACCAAGAGCGGTTATCTGTTTACCAGGTGGGACACCGCGGCCGAGGTCCGCTGACGGCCCGGGCCCGGACTCGCTCTCGGCTGGCTGGTCGCTTGCCTGGTACGTGCTGTGCTGACCGAGGGGAGCTCACCGATTAGCTCGCGCTCCGGGCTGAAGTTCTTGGGCGTGGGGCGGGTGTCTCGGCGCTGCGGATTAGCTGCTATCAGCCTCGCTCAGAGGAACCAGTCCTGGCGGTCGGGGGCTGCTGCCAGGCTGTCGAGCTTGTCGGGGTGCGCGATCAGATCCTCGATGAACCAGTTGACATGGTTGTACAGGCAGGTGACGTCCCGGCATGACGTCGAGGCGTCGAAGCTTTCGATGTTGGCCAGTGTCGAGCGCTGAGTGGCCTTCATCGACTGGGGGTCACTATAGGCGTGCAACGAACCCAGACGGCCCGCGGGTACGTGCCGATAGACCGGGCAGTTGAACAGCCCGAGCGGGCTCACCACCTGGCGGAAGAAGGTCATATGGCAGGTCTTCGGCTGCTGGGTGTAATCGGCGTAGGTACCGTTCTCCAGCACCTTGAGGTTGGTGCTCTCGATGACTCGAAAACGATCGGTCTCGAGCTGCTTGGCCAGATCGATTTGCTCGCGGATACGGACCATCACCTGCTGCAGCCTCTGCTCTTTGATCAGATCGATCACCTCGGCATTGTTCGACTCGGCCCGAGTCAAGAACGGCTTGAACGAGATGTAGTCGAACTGATGCTTGCGCGCTCGCTCCGTTGCCATCACGATCTCGTCGAGATTCTCGTGGATCTTGGCCTGGTTGGCCTCGCAATCCTGCCAGACGATGATGAACGAGAAGCCGATGTTGACTGCGGGATTGGCCTGCTTGACCGGAGGAACGCCGGCGCAGATCTGATCCAGCGTGACACCCTTGCGTGGCTTGTGCATTTTCTGGAAGACCTCGTCGGAGCCACTGTCGAGGCTGAGCCGGACCCAGTCCGGCTGGACGAGGCGATCGCACACGTTGAGAATCTTGGTCATCATGCTGCCGTTGGTGACGATCCCCAAGGTGAGCCCGAGATCCTTCATGTAGCCGATGATGTCTTCGAAGAACGGGTAGAGCGTCGGCTCCCCACCGCCAATCACGATAACCGACTTCAGCCCTTTCTGAGCCATCGCTCCGAGGGCGTCCCGCAGCTTCTCGTGCGTGAAGCGGAACTTGGTGTTGAGGATCTCGAAATCCACACAGTGGTCGCAGGCATAGTTGCACGAGGTCGTCAGATCGAGGTTGATGCTCAGCGAAGCGTGGTCGGGGATCGCCTCGATGTCATCGATCGGCACCCCGTCTTTCCTGCGAGCTCGCCAATCCGCCTGCCAGCGCACGTACTCGATCAGGCGCGGCAGCATCTCGGGCTGGCGCAGCTTGCTGGCAAAGTCGTGAATCGCGGATAGCTCGACCGGCTTTTCCGTCGCTTTTGCGTCATCGGTCACCTTGCTCACTCGGCATCTTCCTCAATCAAACCGTGGGCCAGAGCGCTCAGCTCGACCAGCCGAGCCATGCCCTCCACCAGATGGTCCTTGCGGCGCAGACGGCTGCGAGCGTCGTCTCCACCAGCCGACCGTACGAAGTCCTCGACCAGCAACGCCAGCGGATCCCGTACCGGTAGGCGCTCGTCTTCCGAGCAGAACACCACCTGATAGGGGTCGAGCTCTAGCTGCCGGGTCATCTTTCGACCATTGATGGCGATTTCTGCAGGCCTGGGCGCCTCGGGCGTCTGGATCAACTGGTAGCATACTGCTATCTTTCCGCCGGGATGGCAATACTCGAATCGCAGCTCGGCCTGTTCGGTCTCCACGGTTCCTTCCAGGCGCTCAAGCTGACCCAGCCCGACGAGGTTCTGGAGCAGGCTGAGGAGATGAGAGCCGCTGTCGATCACCATCTGCGCACCGCAGCTGGTCGGCCCGAGTCGTAGCGCGAACGTTTGTGGCGGCTGGTTGCGCAGCTCCGGATGCAGCGTGAACAGCGCGTCCAGTACATACGGCCACTGCGTGACCGAGGCCAGGATGCGTCCTTCCCCTTCGAACTGCTCCACCAGGCGGCGGGTGCGTTCGGCAACGGCCTCGGGCCGGGCGCTGGTTCCCTCGGCGGGCCACCAGAGCGGCTTTTCGCAGAGGACCTGGCAGCGGGCGGCTGCGGCGAGCTCCAGCTGCCGCAGATGACAGGTCGCCGGTGACGCAATGACCAGGATGTCCGGATCCTCCTGGGCGAGCAACGCCTCGAGATCCAGATACCCGGCGGCTCGAATGCCGTAACGTGTCTCCAGCGTGGTCTGGCCCTGCGCCACCGTCGCCTCGCTGGTGCCGAGGATCGCTCTCACCGCGCATCCAGCCGAGGCGAAGTAGCCCGCCAGAAACTCCCCGGTACCCTGGCGAGATCGTCGCGCTCCGACCACCGCAACCGTGGGAGGGCCAACTCTCGCCCCATTCGAACAATCCGTCATAGACT
>CAZANL010000228.1:0-7102 GCA_964486115.1 uncultured Planctomycetota bacterium | reverse complement strand
GCCGCATCGCACGAGTTAGTTTCACCTGCCCCTTGCCCCCTGGGCCCGGCAGGATCAGCTGCTGCAGCTCGTCCCTGTCGTGCGCCGGGAAGAGCAGCAGACAGCGCGTCTCCAGTCCCGGACCAACCCGCAGCGGTGCCATCGACGGGAGGATCTGCGTCCGCAGCACCGCAGGCAGGTTGTTCAACTCAGCGGGCGCCAGATTCTCGAGCGCCTTGCCGGCCACACGAGCCACGACCTTGTCTCGTGAGAGATCCAGCTCGAACACGGGGGTGCGCGACTCGAAGGAGTAGAACGTGAGCCAATAGCTACAGACCTCACGGTTCAGGGCAAGACTGAGCACCTCGTCTCGGAAGCTGGCCACCTCGGTGGAGTCGGAAGGAACCCGCAGCAGGGCATAACCACCCTGGCCAAACGGTCCGCACCAGAGCACCTTCGTCTCCTTCTCGATCACCACCTGACGGATTTCTGCGGAGCTGCCCTTGCCCCACCAGAAATCGGTACCCCAGTAGATGAAGACGAAGTGCAGTCCGATCATCATCAAGACCACGCCGACAAACCAGACCCCAATCTCAGTGATGCTGACGTACTGCTCGTCCATGCTTCGACGCAACTCCGACAGCGTCTGCTCCGAAGTCCTACTAGGATCGCTTTGATAGTTCACCTGAGGCCTCAGTCTACACCAACGATTCGGCTATTGCAGTGCTTCCAATTGCTTGTCGATCTCCTCGATCCGGGCCTGATGGGCCAGCCAGAAAGCTGGATCAGCCTGTGCCTTGAGGTCCTCGACGTCCATCCCCTGTTGCTCGACCCAGGTGAAGTACTTCTGATTGTGCCAGCGGCGACGGACCCCTTGAGTGCCCTCGAGCACTCCGTCGGTGCGCTGGCGCTGGAAAACCTCCAGCCGCCGCAGCGCCTCGTCTCTATCCATCGGCCCGTCTTCCCGATCGAGACGGTCCATCACCGACGGATAGCGGTCGAAGGAGTCGGTGGCGAAGGTCACCACCAGATCATCCGACGTCAGGCCGAGGGTTCGTACGGCCTTGATTGCTCCCAGGATGTTGCAAACCGCAGAGATGCCGAACCGGCCAGCCCAGCGGTCGGAGATCTCGGCCGGAATCCCCTGCTCGGCCAGCACCTCCCTGCCCTGCTCCATCAGCTGCAAGCCGCGCAGGCAGTCCCTGTCGTCGACCAGCGCGAGAAGATCCATGTTGAGCACGTTGTGGATCCACGTCACGTGCTTATCACCGATACCTTCGATCCCGTGCTCGCCGAAGCCAACGTTGTAAAGCGTGGGGCACTGTACCGGCTCCACGCCTACGATCGCAGCCGACGGATTGGACTGCTTGACCCGGTCTCCCGCTGCGATCGTGCCAGCCGAGCCCATCGCGCTGACGAGTGCTGCCACCTGCCCGTTACCGACACCCTGCGCACCGAGCTGCGCGGCCAACTCCAGAACCGCGGCACCGGTGACCCGATAATGGAAGCGGTAGTTACCGAACTCGGCAAACTGATTGAGGATCACGTTTCCCGGATCGCGGCGCAGCTCCTTGACCTTGTCGAAGATCTCCTTGACGTTGCTCTCGGTCCCGGGCGTGGCGATCACGGAGCCACCGTAGCGTTCGATGCACTCGAACCGCTCACGACTCATCCCTTCCGGCAGCACGACCAGCGAGCGATAACCCATCCGAGGCCCGACCCATGCGCCGCCAATCCCGTAGTTGCCAGTCGAGGGCCAGACCGCTGTCGACTGCTCGGGGTCGACCTGACCGGCGATCTGCTTTTCGGCGAGGATGGCGTAGACCGGACCGACCTTGTGGCTGCCGGTCGGGAAGTGGGCTCCCGAGAGGAGCACGATCGGCGCGCAGACACCTGTCAGTTCCTGTGGTAGCAAGACGCCCGAGAGCTCGCCACTCGGCTTCCAGTGAATGTCATACAGCCGGATTGGATCCAGTTCGTCAGCCTCTGCAACCTGCTGCCGCAGCTCGGCGGACAGCCGGCTCGGATCCTCCATCTGGCTATAGCTGGGCCCGGGGGGGCGTTGGTCTGTCATCTGTGTCTCCTGAATGGAGGGCTGGCCCCTCCCACTTACTGCGAGATGATAGCACCAGATAGGGGGCTGCAAAGGCCAAGCTGTAGGCCACCAGCAACAGACTGTCTCCACCATAAAGCGCGAGCAAGACGAAAAAGAACAGCGCACCGGGCACCCGGGCCATCAACGCGAGCCGTGGCAGCTGCACATCCCTCAGCCGCCACGCCAGCCCGAAAGACACGATCCAGGCCAGCAACGCAGCTCCCGCCGGGGGAACTTGCCGGTTGACCCAGCGCAGAGCCCCCCACCACGCCCCCAGCAAGCACAGATGGACCAGCGGCGGAACCAACAGCGGCATCAGCCATTCGCGCTCGATCAGGGTCAAGGCAAAACCCGCGAAGAGCGCCCAGCCCAAGATGCCGATCGGAGGAACGCCGAACAGACCGGGCTCTGTCCAGTGCCACAGTCCAGCCTGAACCGCAATCGGCTCGATCAGGCCCGCATCGGTCAGGACAATCGCCGCCCCGATCAGCGGGACCCCGGCAAGCTCGCGCGCAGAGAGGATCACACAGGGCCAGATCAGCACGATCGCCAGCGGGACCTGGTCGACGAACAGCGACCAGCCCGGAGCGTAATGATAAAAGCCATAGCACCGGATGCAGCTGTCCTCAGCAACCCAGGCGGCCAGCACGAGCAGCCCATAACGGCGCAGATACTCGGTCCGGGACTCGGCCTGGCGCAACCCCATGCTGAGAGAGATCAGCACGATCGCCAGGCAGGTCAGCTGAATCGGTATCATGCGCCGGGCAGCCCCAGCACGTCCCACACATGGTAAACCCCCAGCAGACCCGCTCCGAACCAGGTCAGTCCGACACACAAGCTCGTGCTGATCCGCCCTTGCCTCAGCGCCCTCTTGTAGATCACCAGCTGGGCAGCCGGGGCGACCAGCATCACGGCAATTCGCCAGGGCACGTGTCCCGTCCCGTAACCGATCCCGAGGGTCAGCATCGAACAGCAGATCAGACCATCGATGATCCTCACGGCCCCCCGCTGACCATGCACGACCGGATAGGATTTGACCCCCGCAACCGCGTCGCCGGCCGCATCCCGCAAATCGTAGATCACCTCGTAGCTCAGCTCGAACAGGAAGAAAAAAGCCGCGGTCAGACCGATGGTGATTGGCGGGAGCAGGCTTCCAGCACTCGCCAGCGGATAGCCAAACACCGTGATCATAAAGCCAGTGGCCGATGCGGTGTTCTTGAAGAAATAGAGTTGCTTGATCCTCCTGCTCCCGGGAAGCAGCGGCCAGTTGTAAGACAGCCCGAGCAGGTGATAGACCACGCGCAGCAGCGTGATCGCTGGGACGAGCAGATGCCCGACCACGAAAGAAACGCCCAGCAACCCGAAACCGAGCAGGCGAATCACCCGCTGATTTCGCTCCACGAAGGCGGTCCCGGGAATTGCGTTGGCGACGTCCTCCTCGAGGTCGACGACTCGGTTCAACAGGTTGACCAGGAACCAGTCCAGGGCGCAGAAGCCAGCCAGCAGCCAGAGGCGATGACCGGTGAAAATGAAGCCGAAGGTGAGAGTGCCGAGCGCCGCGATCGCAACGATGTGCAGCCGCGCGATCATGCCTCCCCTCGAGAAAACTGCAGCTGGTAGAGCTTGTGGTACCGCCCTTTGCGGGCCAGCAGCTCCTGGTGCGAACCCGATTCCACCAGCTCCCCTTTGTGCAGCAGCAGGATCCGATCGCAGCGCTGGATCGTCGAGAGCCGGTGGGCAATGATGATCGAGGTCCGGCCGGCCGTGATCGTTTTCATCGCCGCCTGGATCACCTGCTCGGAGCGGGAGTCGATCGCGCTGGTCGCCTCGTCCAGAGCCAGGATCGGGGCACCCCGAAGAATGGCCCGGGCAAAGCCGATCAGCTGCCGCTGGCCGGCCGAAAGCGTCACCCCGCCCTCCACAACGGGTTCGTCGTAACCGCCTGGCAGCTTGCTGATGAACTGATGCGCACCTACGGCGCTTGCCGCGGCCTCGATCGCCTCCTGCGAATAATCGTCTCCCAGCGCGATATTGGTCCTGATGTCGCCCGCGAAAAGAAACACATCCTGGCTAACGACGGTAATCTGCCGGCGTATCTGATCCGGGTGCCAGTCTCGCAGATCCACCCCGTCGAGCGAGATGCAGCCTCGGTCCACCTCGTAGAATCGCGAGAGCAGGTTGATCAACGTGCTCTTGCCCGCGCCGGTGTGGCCGACGATCGCGACCGACTCGCCCGGCTTCAGCTCGAACGAGACATCACGCAGCACCGGCTCCGCTTTCGCATAGCCGAAGTGGACCCCGTCGAAGCGCAGCTGTCCACGTACCTTGGCGTGATCGGCCAGAGGGGTTTGGAGGGCAGGGTCACTGGGGGTGTCGATGATCTTGAAGATCCGATCGGCAGAGGCCATCGCCTGCTGCATGATGTTGTATTTCTCGGCCAGGCTGCGCAGCGGGTCGACCAGCATCCGGACCAGGAAGAAGAACTGGGCAAAAACGCCAAGCCCCACCTCCTTGTCCAGGACAGCGGTGCCGATCAGGCTGATTACCAGGGCCGTCGCGATCGCGCTGAGCACCATGAACGCGGGCTGGAACAGACCCCAGCGGTGAATCGCCATCAGTCGCTGCTCGAGCAGCCCCTCGTTGTGCTCCTCGTACTGAGCCTTGCGGACTGCCTCACAAGTGAAGGCTTGCACCTCACGTGCGCCATTCAAGTTCTCGGCCGTGCAGGCGTTGACCACCGACCGATGCCGCGCGACCTCGCGATAGATCCAGCGGATCAGGTAGCGGAAGGCGATCGTGGTCAGCAACAGCGGTGGCATGATCGTCAGGATGTAGATCCCCAGCTGGAAATCGACCAACAGGATTGCAAACGAGATGCCTGCAACCAGCACCAGATCCTTGACCACGGTGATCAGCCCTTCGGAGAACATCTGCGTCAGGTTCTCCACATCGAAGGCTAGACGGGTTACCAAGCGCCCCACCGGCTGCCGGTGGAAGAAGGTCATCGACTTTCTCTGGAGCGAGCCAAACAGATCCATCCGCACGTCGTAGATCACCCGCTGACCCAACACCTGAAGCAGGAAGAACTGCGCGTAGTCGTTGGCAAAACGCAGCAGCTCGAAACCCAGGTAACACAGGGCGAAGATGCGAAACATCTCCCCTTTGCCGCTGGTCATATTCCAGACCGTGCGGGTCGTGGCGCCAGCTGAGACGTCATCCACGATCAGCCGCAGAAAGTAGGGCATTGCCAGGTGAAACAGGGTTGTCAGCAGAACCAGCACGCCGATCCCGGCGACCAGCCGCAGATGAGGCCTGGCGTAGGACAACAGACGCCAGAGGATATGGCGGTCGAACCGGCCTTCCCAGAGCGCATCCTCCTCGAAGTAGGTGTCGCTCATCAGCAGGCCTCCTCGCTGCCCGCATATTCCTGTTCGAGTTGCTGCTGCCGATAGGTCGAGGCGTACCACCCCCCCAGCACAAGTAGCTCGTCATGCGTGCCCCGTTCGACGATCTTGCCACCGGACATGACGCAGATCATGTCAGCGTGTTGCACCGTCGACAGCCGGTGCGCGATCAGCAAACCCGTCTGGCCTTTCATCAGCGCCTTCAGCTGGCTCAGGATGAGAGCCTCGGTGCGGGTGTCGACCGACGACAGACAATCGTCCAGAACCAAGATCTTCGGTTTCTTGATCACCGCGCGCGCGATTGCAACTCGCTGCCGCTGACCTCCCGAGAGGTTGACTCCCCGCTCACCGAGCAGCGTGTCGTATCCTTCGGAGAACTGACCCAGATCCCGTGTCAGGCCGGCAACCTGGGCCGCCTGTTCCACTTGCTCGCGGGTGAACTCATGGACCCCCAGGGCAATGTTCTGTTCGATGCTCACCGAGAACAGGAAGGTGTCCTGCGGCACGTAGCCGATCGACTCCCGCAGCCGGTGTAAGGGAAAGCGCCGGAGGTCGGCACCATCGATCAACACCTGCCCCTCGGGAGCCTCATAGAACCGAGGGACCAGACCGGCCAGCGCCGACTTACCCGAGCCGACCGGTCCGACCAGCGCCACGGTCGAGCCAGCGGGGATCTCCAGGTCGATACCACGCAGCGCGGGAGATTGGGCTCCGGGGAAGGTGAAATTCAGCCCGCGAAACTCGATCGTTCCGGCCACCGCATCACGGTCGATCAGCGCGGGGTCATCGACGATGCCTGGCTGGCAGTCCATCACCTCTCGGTAGCGCTGAAAAGAGGCCGCACCCCGCTGATAGAGCGTCATCGTCCAACCCAGCTCCATCATTGGGAAGGTCAGCATCAGCGTCAGCATCAACATCTGGAACAGTTCACCCGCATCCAAACTGCGGGCCATGACCGCCGAGGCGCCAAACCAGATCACCAGAAATATCTCGGTGCTGACCACCAGCGTCAACAGCGGCATGAACAGCGACTGGACCTTGGCCAGATGCACTTGACGGGCCCAGGACTCGCGACTCAACGTCTCGAACGAGCGCGTCTCGTTCTGGGACTGGACAAACTGCTTGACCACCGCAATCCCGGCCATCGACTCCTGTGCCCGAGCCGAGATGCTCGCCAGCTGCTCCTGGCAGGCAGTAAAACGCCGATGCAACGCCAACCCCATCTTGTTGGTCAGCAGCGGAACGAGGGGCAGGGGCAGCATCACCGCCAGCGTGACCCAGGGGTTTATACTGAACATCAGATACGGCACGAACATGAAGTACAGGACCGTATCGACAAACAGCAGCGCCCCGATACCCAGGAACATCCGCATCGCCTCGACGTCGGCGGTTGCGACCGACAGCAGTTCACCGGTTTGCACTCTGTCGAAGTAGGCGTGCTCCTGCTGCTGCAAGTGACCGAACAGGTCGCTGCGCATGGTTCGCGCGATACGCAGCGAGCTCATCACGAAGCCCCAGCGCCACAGATAACGGAACCCGCCCTGTAAAACCACCAACAAGACGAAGCCCCCCCCAAACACGATCAGCAAGTGCAAGCCGCTGCGATCCGCCACCCCACGCAGCC
>CAZANL010000227.1:4969-7129 GCA_964486115.1 uncultured Planctomycetota bacterium | reverse complement strand
CCTCGCGGTAGAGTCGCTCGACGACGTAATCGCGAGTAAAGCCATATCCGCCATGGATCTGCACGGCCTTGTGGGTGACCCGCATCGCGGCCTCGGCGGCAAACAGCTTGGCCATCGCCGTTTCCTGCCGCGCCGGCTCGCCGCTGTCTTGGAGGCGGGCCGCGATGAGCACCAGACAGCGGGCGGCGGCGATGTCGGTCGCCATCTCCGCGATCATGTTCGAGACCGCCTGGAACTTGGAGATCGCTCGGCCGAACTGCTGGCGCTCGGAAGCGTGGCGGACGCTGCGTTCGAACGCCGCCTGGGAGATTCCGACGGCCAGTGCGGCCATTCCCAGGCGGGCGGTGCTCAGCACATCCTTGATCGCCTCGGACCCGCGCTGATCGTTGGTCAGTCGAGTCTCCGCTCGACACCCACGAAAAGAAAGATGGACCGTGTCGGCTCCGCGAAACCCCATCTGGTTGATCTTCTCGGTCACTTCGATGCCTGTCTGGCCCTCGGTCTCGACCACGAACAAGTCGATCGAATCGTGTTCGTCTCCGGTCCGGGCCCCAACCAGGATCAACCCGGCCCTTGAGCCGTTGCTGACGAAGGACTTGTCCCCCTCGAGCAGCCAGCCGCCGCCGTTGCTGGTTGCACGGGTCTGGATCGAGGTGGGGTCGCCATCGCTTTGGGGTTCACTCAGTGCCAGGGTGCCCAGCAGCTGTCCGCTGGCCAGTCGGGGCAAGAGCTCTTGGCGCAACTGGGGGTCGGCAGCTTGGCCCACTGGCCAGGTTCCCAGTGCGGTGTGGACCAGAATGGTGTAGGCGGTCGAGGCGCAGGCCCGGCCCAGCTCCTCGATGGCAAGGCAGAATGCGACCAGGTCGCAACCCGCTCCACCGTATTCTTCGGCGATCGGGATCCCCAGCAAGCCGAGTTCGGCTGCCTTGTCTATCGCCGACTTGGGGAACTCCGCGGAACGGTCGATTCGATCCGCCTCTGGCGCGAGCTCGCGCTCGGCGAATTCGCGAACCATATCACGGATCATCTGCTGTTCTTCACTGAGTGACATCGCGCGACGATCTTATCCGATCGTGGGGCTCCCGGAAGTGAAAACGATGCTATTCTGTTGTCTTGATGAGTGAGCGGCTGCCCGACTATCCACCCCACGTTCCTGCGGCCCTGATTTGGGTCATGGGGGTCTTCATGACGTTGCTCTGCTCCAGTGCGGAACTGGTTGCGGCGTTTACCTCGGGCAGCCAGGAACTGATGAGCGCCATCGTCCGCTGTTGGGCCCGGGCAGTCCTCAGGTTGTGCAAGGTCGAGGTCACCGTTCACGGTCGGGAAAATCTGCCCGCCGGTCCGCTGGTGCTGATCGCCAACCACGAGAGCTTCTTCGACATCTGTGCGATTCTGGGGTACCTGCCGGGTAACATTCGGATGGTGGCCAAGTCTAGCTTGTTCAGGATCCCGATTTTTGGCTGGGCCATGCGGCGTATGGGGCACATCTCGGTCCAGCGAACTCGTCGGGCGGCTGCGGTTCGCGACCTGCAGGTTGCTCGCGAGCGTTTGGGCGAGGGAATCGTGGTCGTCGTCTTCGCCGAAGGCACCCGTACCGCTTCCGACGAGGTGTTACCGTTCAAGAAGGGGGGCGCGGTGCTGGCCATCGAAACCGGGGCTGCGGCCGTTCCGCTGGCGATCGAGGGGAGTCGCGAGGTGTTGCCGCGTGGGGCGATCGATATCCGCCCCGGTCGGATCGACCTGTATCTCCTGCCGCCGGTTCCGACGGCGGGCATGGGCTATGCGGATCGCGGTCGTCTGACGGCCGAACTGCGCGAGCGGGTCGTCGGTGCGCTCTCCGCGCTCGGGCCGCCGCCGCCTTGCCGGCGGCCTCTGCGTCGCTGAACATCGCCGTGGCCCTGTCTTGAAGACCGCAGAGGAGCCGCCTGGTCTGTCGGGCCATGGGATCTTTGCTGACAATCTGTCGCCTGTCCGGACCCGCGGCTGCTACGCTAATCAGATGCGTATCCTGCTGCTGCTCCTGCTGGCCGCTGCACCGGCGGCCGCCGACATTCGATTGCCGGCTGTCATCGCTGAGAACATGGTCCTTCAGCGAGGCGCCGCTGTGCCGATCTGGGGGTGGGCTGACCCAGGTGAGAAGATCAGCGTCGCGTTGGGCGA
>CAZANL010000227.1:0-4959 GCA_964486115.1 uncultured Planctomycetota bacterium | reverse complement strand
CAGAGGCTGACTGCGACCGCGGACGAGAGCGGCCGCTGGCTGGTCAAGTTGGCCGCACTCGAGCCGACCGCCACGCCGCTGACGATGCGTATCGCGGGTGATCGCTCGGCAGGGGAGAGGGTGTTGCGGAACATCCTGGTCGGTGAGGTATGGGTCTGCTCCGGACAGTCCAACATGGCCTGGCCGGTCGTCGCGACCTACGGCGGACCCCAGGCCATCGCAGAGGCTCAGCGTCCAGCGATCAGGCTGTTCCATGTGACCCGGGCCTTCGCCGGCCAGCCGCAGAGGAACCTGAAAGGCGCCTGGTTGCCCTGTTCGCCCGAGACCGTCAAGCGCTTCTCGGCCGTTGCCTATTACTACGGATTGGCACTGCGGAAGCGGCTCCAGGTGCCGATCGGCTTGATCGGCACCAGCTGGGGGGGGACGCGTATCGAACCCTGGACACCTCGGGCTGGTTTCGACGCGGTGCCCAGGCTGCGAAAGTTGGCGCAGCGCGTGTCCCAGGCGGAGGCCCATTATCAGCGCGAGGTGGTGCGGCGTCTGGACCGCATTGCCGACTGGGTCGAGTCGGCCCGTACTGCGCTGGCTGCGGGCAAGGCCGCGCCGACACCGCCGACGCTGCCGCGGCACCAGCTGGCAAGCCACGGGGCCCCGACCGGCCTGTACAACGCAATGGTCCATCCGCTGGTGCCCTACGGCATCCGTGGCGCCATCTGGTATCAGGGCGAATCGAACCTGAAGGACGGGATGGCGTACTTCGAGAAGATGAAGGGGTTGATTGGCGGCTGGCGCAAGGTCTGGGGCCAGGGCAACTTTCCATTTTACTATGTCCAGCTGGCCCCCTTCAGCTACGGCGGGTCGCCCGAGCAGCTGCCGCGCATCTGGGAGGCCCAGGACGCCGCGCTGGCTTTGCCGGCCACCGGGATGGCGGTGACCACCGATGTGGGAAATCTGAGGGATATCCATCCGCGAAACAAGCGAGCTGTCGGCGACAGGCTGGCACGGTGGGCCTTGTCTCAGACCTACGGGCATGAGGACGTGGCGTTTTCTGGCCCGCGCTACAAGGGGATGACGGTCGAAAACGGCAGCGTGCGGCTGACGTTCACTCACCTGGCGGGGGGCCTCGAATCGCGCGACGGCAAGCCGCTGAACTGGTTTTACGTCGCTGGGGAGGATCGAAAGTTCCATCTGGCGCAGGCGACGATCGACAAGGGCAGTGTCATCGTCGCCAGCCCGAAGGTCCCGGCACCCGTTGCCGTTCGTTTCGGTTGGCACCAGCAGGCGCAGCCGAACCTGCGCAACAAGGCGGGGCTGCCCGCGGCTCCGTTTCGCACGGATCGCTGGTAGCCGGCGGTGCTGGAGCTGGATCCAGGAGTTGTCGGGTTGTCCCTGGCGCTGTGCACCACTGGGGATCTGGAATTTCCGTCACGCCAGGCATTGGAACTTGGCCGAATAGCTGACATCATATCGGCGTGCGAATACTGATCGTCGGCGCCGGCGTGGTGGGCGCCAACTTGGCGGAGCAGCTCACCATCGAAGGACACGAGGTTTCGATCATCGACTCCCAGCAGGAGGTGGTCGACCGGCTGGCCGACCGGCTGGACGTGATGGCGGTTCATGGCGAGGGGACCACGCCCGAGACTCTCGAGCGTGCGGGTGTCGCGGGTGCTCAACTGGTGATCGCAGTAACCGATCGGGATCACCGTAACATGATCATCGGCTTGCTGGCCGACCACTATGGTGTGCGTCGTAAGATCGCCCGGGTCCGTCAGCCGTTTTCTTCCGAGGTCGAGGAGTTCCTGACCGAGCGACTGCGGATCAGCCGGCTGATCCATCCCGAGCAAGAGGTTGTCGACACCGTGACCAAGCTGGTCGAGATGCCCGGCTCCAGTGAGGTGGCAGACTTCGCCGAGGGGCAGATCGCCTTTCGCGGCTTCACGCTCACCAACTCCTCGGTGCTCTGCGACCTGCGCCTCAGCATGCTTCGGGCCAAGGTGCCTCAGCCTTCCTTCGTCGTTGCCTTGGTCAACCAAGGTGACCGGGTGGTGATCCCGACCGGCGGTACGACGCTACGCGAGGGGGACAAGATATTCGTCGTGCTGGCCAAAGAAGACCTGCCGGAGTTCTTGCCCCATGTCGGCGTCGAGACCAAGGCAGATCAGCGAATCGTCGTCAGCTGCGCTAGCCCGACCGGGATCCGGCTAGCCCGATCGCTGGAGCAGCATCGGCGTTACAGTATCGTATTGATCGAGCCGGATCGAGGTCGCTGCGAGCAGGCGAGTCGGTTGCTCAAGCGCACGACGGTTTTGAATGGTGCCCCGACCGACCGGGCTGTCCTGCGTGAGGCTGGGGTGGCCGAAGCAGATCACTTCATTGCGGTTGCGAGCGAAGACGAGGCGAACTTGATGGCTGCCTTGCTGGCGCGCAAGGAAGGTGCTCGCAAGGTGGTGGTCCAGAGCAGCGCCGCCGAGACGATGCCGATTCTGGATAGCCTCGGGCTCGACGTGACGGTCAACCCCCGACTGCTGACGGTGGCGGCGATCCTGCGGGACGTCCGGCGCGGGCGTGTGGTTTCGATGGTCAAGGTGGGTAGCGGTGAGGCTGAGGCGATCGAGTTCGAGCTGTTGCCCAACAGTCCTCTGCTGGGCAAGCGGCTGCAGCGGATCAACATGCCACGTGGCAGTCTCCTCGGTGCGATTGCACGCCGGGGCAATGTGATCATTCCCGACGGCCAGACCGTCATGGAAGAGCGAGATAGAGCGCTGGTCTTCACTCTGCCCGAAGCGCTGGCGCCGGTGGAGAAGCTGTTCGCCAAGGTGCGGCCTCAGTTCTTCAAGCTGTTTGGCGGCTAGCTCTTGGAGTTTCGGATAGTTCTTCAGGTGACGGGCCGTCTGCTGCTCGTCCTCGCCGGCTCGATGCTGGTGCCGCTGTACGTCGCGCTGTGGTACAAGGACGGCGGCGCGTTCTTCGAGGTGCGGGCGTTCGTCTGTGCGATCGTGGCGACCAGCGGCGTCGGATTGTTGTTGTTCAATGTTCCGGCCGACCTCGAGGGACTGTCCGGTCGAGAGGGATTTGCGGTCGTCACTGTGGGTTGGATCGCCTGTTCCGCTTTCGGGGCCCTCCCGTTCTGGTTGGCCCAGGGCGCCATCCCGTTCTACCTCGACGCCTTCTTCGAGGCGATGAGTGGGTTCACCACGACCGGGGCGTCGATCCTGACCGATATCGAGCGGCTGCCCCACGGTCTGCTTCTCTGGCGCAGCCTGACACACTGGCTCGGTGGGATGGGAATCGTCGTTCTGGTTGTCGCAATCCTCCCGTCGCTGGGCGCTGCTGGATTCCAGATGATGCGGGCCGAGGTGCCGGGCTCAGCGGACCGGCTACGCCCCCGGATCGCCGCCACCGCGAAGTTGCTCTGGGGGGTCTATGTGCTGTTGACCCTGATGCAGGTGGGGTTGCTCTGGCTCGGTGGAATGGACTGGTTCGAGTCCTTCTGCCATGCTTTCGGCACGATCGCGACAGGGGGCTTCTCCACTCGAAACGCAAGCATCGGCGCGTACAAGTCAGCCTATATCGAGTGGGTCATCATCCTGTTCATGCTGGTCGGAACGCTGAGCTTCGTATTGCATTACCGGGCACTCAGCGGCAAACCCGGAGCCTACCTTCGCAGTGAGGAGACACGGATCTGTCTGCTCATCGTGCTGGCTGCGACGGTCTTCATCGCGATTCACATCCAGGGGACCCGGAGTGGTTTCCACGATACCATTCGCACCGCCATGTTCCAGGTCCTGACGATCATCTCCACGACGGGCTACACCACGGCCGACTTCGACAGCTGGCCACCGGCGGCCCGGTTGCTACTCCTGATGATGATGTTTCTCGGTGGGTCGGCCGGATCCACCGCGGGGGCGCTGAAGATCTTTCGCTGGTTGCTGCTGTTCAAGGTCGCCGTGCGCGAGCTGCGGCGCTTGCTGAGTCCTCGGCGTGTGATGGCCATCAAGCTGGATGGAGAGACAGTCGATCCGGACGCGATCTCGGGAGTGGTCTGCGTGACCGTGCTGTACTTCTTGGTCTTTCTCGCTGCGACCGTGTTGGTCTCGGCCTCTTTACCGGCCGGTCCCGATACGCTCGAAACGGCTGGCTCCTCGGTCGCAGCGACGATCGGGTGTGTCGGACCTGGCCTGGCAGGAGTCGGTCCGACGAACAACTACGCCTGGATGCCGCCGCAGACCAAGATGTTGCTTTGCCTGTGCATGCTGCTCGGACGGCTCGAGATGGTGACGGTGCTGGTCCTGCTGGCTCCTCGCGCCTGGATGCGCTAGCGTACCGGATAGACTTCAGCCCTGCTTCTGGTCGCGCACAGCGGGTTCTCGAGGGGCGCCTGGACCTCGGGTGGGTCAGTCCGGCAGGTGGTAGTCGCGGTGCAGGGAGGTCTGTGTTCCGCCCACCTCGTGGTGGGTGACGGTTATCTCTTCGGCTGTCTGGATCAGCACGAAGCTGGCCTTGAAGCGATGCTCGAGCGCCCAGCTGATGGGTCCCTTATTGGAGAAGTAACCGTCGCAGCGGAAGCTCATCTTGCCCGTGCTCTTGCTGTAGTGAAAGGCATGATTGCGCACGCGGATATCGCGCATGTAGCGCCCCGAGTAGAAGCGTTTTTTCGGATTGAGGCGGATGTCGAAGCCGGTAAGTCCCACCACCGCGCCGGAGAGTCCGGGTTTGCCGCGGATGACAACCCTCTGAGCGGAGGGAGTTGCCGGCGCTCTCTTCGGTTCGATACCGGCGAGATAGCGCAGCGTGTAGCCATGCGTCTTTCGGGTGATTCTGCCGTGGTGCAATGCGACGACCGTATAGTGCACCCTGCCGCTTGCCTCGTAGTGGCGTAGCTTCTGCCAGCGCTCTGGGACCTTGCCGGCCTCGATGCGCAACCAGAGCTTGAACTTCAGCCAGCGGGTACCGGTATGC
>CAZANL010000226.1:4824-7156 GCA_964486115.1 uncultured Planctomycetota bacterium | reverse complement strand
CTCGGCCAGGCGGCGGAGGGTCTCGGCTTTCACTTTGTCGGAGGTGCTGCCGGCGTCATGGTGGCGATGGCATTTGTGAGTATCCCATTTCTGATCAATGCGGCGCGCGATGGTTTTGCGGCGGTTCCCGAGCGTCTCGAGAAGGCCGCCCTCAGTCTCGGTGCTTCGCCCACACGGGTGTTCTTTACCGTCTCGGTACCCCTGGCCTGGCGATCGATTCTCTCCGGCTTTGTGCTGATGTGGGCGCGGGGCCTGAGTGAATTCGGTGCCGTCGTGATTGTTGCCTACCATCCGATTGTGACGCCGGTACTAATATACGAGCGCTTTGGCGCCTACGGATTGCAGTCGGCGCGGCCCGTTGCGGTACTGTTCATAGGTCTGTGTCTGGTGTTCTTTATTGTGATTCGACTCCTGGCAAGAGAGCCCGACAATGCTTCGCGTTGAGGGCATAGGCAAGGATCTGAACGATTTCGCGTTGAGTGACGTTTCGTTTGATGTCGAGGATGGCGACTACTTTGTCCTGCTCGGTGCCTCCGGAGTCGGCAAGACAGTGGTGCTCGAATTGCTGGCGGGCCTCACTATGCCGGATACCGGGACGATTGCCTGGGACGGCGAGGACATTACCTTCGAGCGGATCCAGCATCGGCGAATGGGTCTGGTATACCAGGATCAGGCGCTCTTTCCACATATGACGGTACACCAGAATATTGCCTTTGGGCTTCGGCCGAGAAAGATGAAGGCTGCTGAGGTACGCGACGTTGTGCGCGAACTTGCCAGGAACGTCAACGTCAGCCATCTTCTGCACAGGTACCCGGGCACGCTCTCGGGAGGTGAGTCGCAACGGGTTGCTCTGGCTCGCACCCTTGCCACGAAGCCACGCTGTCTGCTCCTCGACGAACCATTGTCATCACTGGACACACAGTCACGATCAGAGCTCCAGGCCTTGCTGCGGTCCCTGCACCGGGAGGGACACACGGTCATACATGTAACCCATGAGTATAAGGAAGCCATGGCCCTGGCAACCCGGGTCGACCCCGCACCCGCTCAGCGCGTGGTCGACGCACTCGGGGCCCAGTATCATCCACGGAGTGGCATGCTGGTCGTTCGCAAGGAACCTCGCCCAGCGCCCAACGGGCTGGTGGCCGTGATCAGCGCAGGGACGTCCGACCAACCAGTGGCCGAAGAGGCCGCGATTACCGCCCGAGAGGTCGGCGCGACTGTGCGTGAGGTCCACGATGTGGGTGTGGCGGGCCTGCAACGCCTGCAATCCGCCGCTACCGAGCTGCGCGAGGCGGATGCCATTGTGGTGGTCGCCGGAATGGAGGGAGCGCTCGCTTCGGTGGTCGGTGGCCTCGTGTCCGCACCGGTGGTCGCGGTCCCGACCTCGATCGGCCACGGTGCCAGCTTCGAGGGGATCACTCCGTTGTTGACGATGCTCTCCGGATGTGCGCCGGGGGTTGCTGTCGTCAACATCGACAGCGGCTTCGCGGGCGGTTACTACGCCGCGATGATCGCCACCCAGAAAAACAGAAAGGACGCCGGGTAATGGCTGACGGCACGATCATACCCCTCCTCATCGAAGAGGAGATGAAGGACAGCTACCTGACCTACGCGCTGAGCGTGATCAAGTCCCGCGCACTGCCAGATGTGCGAGACGGCCTCAAGCCCTCGCAGAGACGCATTCTGCTGGCGATGAACGACCTCAATCTCGGACCATCCGCCAAGTTTCGCAAGTGTGCCAAGATTGCGGGCGACACAAGCGGCAACTACCACCCACACGGCGAGAGTGTGGTCTATCCCACTCTGGTCCGCCTGGCGCAAGACTGGGTCATGCGCTACCCACTGATTCACGGCCAGGGCAACTTCGGCAACCTGGACGGCGACCCCGCCGCGGCCATGCGCTACACCGAGTGCAAGCTCCGGCCGATCGCCATGGAGTTGCTCGAAGATCTCGAAAAAGACACCGTGGATCTGGCTCGCAACTACGACGACACGCGAAACGAGACCACTGTCTTGCCCGGCAAGTTCCCCAACTTGTTGTGCAACGGCTCCTCGGGGATCGCGGTGGGCATGGCGACGTCGATCCCGCCACACAATCTGTGCGAGATCAGTGACGGGCTGATTGCGTTGATCGATAATCCGGATATCGACGTCGACGGTCTGCGAGAACACGTCAAGGGACCCGACTTTCCCACCGGCGCGGAGATCTGCGGGATCGCCGGCATCCGCGAGGCCTATCACACGGGCAAGGGACGAATCAAGGTCCGGGCCCGCGTCCACACCGAAGAACTGGCCCGCGGGCGCGAGGCCATCGTCGTCGACCAGATCCCCT
>CAZANL010000226.1:0-4814 GCA_964486115.1 uncultured Planctomycetota bacterium | reverse complement strand
ACCAGCTGAACAAGACCAACCTGATCGAAGAGATCGCCGGGATGGTCAACAGCGGTAAGCTCACGGGTATCTCGGACATCCGCGACGAGTCCGGCCGCAAGGAGCAGGTGCGCGTCGTCGTCGAGCTCAAGCGGGGTGAGATCACCGAGATCATCCTCAACAACCTGTTCAAGCACACCTCACTGCAATCGACCTACTCGATGATTCTGATGGGAGTGATCGGCGGGCGACCACAGACGCTCAACCTCAAGCAGCTACTCCAGGCCTACCTGGGACATCGCTTCGAGGTCATCCGCCGAAGGACGCGTTACCTGCTTGACAGGGCACAGGCGCGAGCTCACATCGTCGAGGGCCTGCTCAAGGCGCTCGACATCATCGCGGAAGTGATCAAGACCATCCGCGCCAGCGAGTCAGTGCCCGCTGCGCGCGATGCGCTCGTTACCCAGTTCGAGTTCACCGAACTCCAGGCCGACGCGATCCTCAAGATGACACTGGCCCGCCTGACAGGCCTCGAGCGCAAGAAGCTGGAGGAGGAACTGGCCGACCTCCAGGCACGGATCGCCAACTACCAAGACATCCTGGATCGTCGGGCACGGGTGTTCGAGATCATCAAGGAGGACCTGACCTACCTCAAGGACAAATACGGAGACCCGCGGCGGACCCAGATCAGCAGCGCGATCGAGGACCTCGAGACAGAGGATCTGATCGCCGACGAGAAAGTGATCGTCACCATCACACACGAGGGCTACATCAAGCGAAACTCGATCGGCACCTACCGCCAACAGAAGCGTGGGGGCAAGGGGATCAGCGGCGCGGGGATGAAGGAAGGGGACTTCGTCGAAGCCCTGTTCATCGCTTCGACTCACCAGTACATCCTGTTCTTCACCGATATCGGCAAGCTGCACTGGTTGAAGGTCTACCGCATCCCAGAAGTCTCGCGCACCTCGAAGGGACGATCGCTGGTAAACTTGATCTCTCTGCAAGAGGGCGAGCGCATCACCTCGGTCATCCCGGTCCGAGAATTCGACGAGCAGTACCTGATCATGGCCACCGCCAAGGGGCTGATCAAAAAAACAGTACTCAGTTCTTACGGCAACCCGCGCGCCAACGGCATCCGAGCAATCAACCTGGACGAGGATGACCAGCTGATCCGAGTTCAAATTTGTACGGACGAGGACCAGATCGTCCTGGGCACCGCCAGCGGCATGGCGATCCGCTTCCCCAGCACGGATGCTCGGCCAATGGGCCGGGTGACCCGCGGCGTGATCGGCATTCGCCTCGAACCCGGCACCAGGGTCGTCGACATGGTGGTCGTCGACTCCGAGATGAGTCTGCTGACCGTCACCGAGAAGGGTTACGGCAAGCGGTCCAACTTCGACCACTACCGTATCCAAGCACGAGGCGGTAAGGGGATCATCGATCTGAAGACAACCGACAAGACCGGCCCGGTGGTCGGATTGATGGCGGTACTCGCCACCGACGACTTGATGATGATCACTGCGTCAGGGCAGGTCGTGCGTACGACGATCTCCTCCATCCGGACAATCGGGCGAGCAACTCAAGGCGTCCGGTTGATTCGGCTCAACCAGGGCGATAAGCTAGTCTCCGCGGCACAGCTGGTCGACGAGTCGGACGTGGACAACGAGGACGACGCTGCGGAGTAAGACCATGTGGGACGGAAACGAGCAGAGGCAGACCAAACGCTACGGTGTCAAGAACAGCACGGTACGATACTTGAAGACCGGGGCGCTCTCGTTTCTGGCCAACTTTTCTGATCGCTACTTGCTGCTCAACGTGTCACTGGGCGGGCTGCACTTCATCACCCGTGACCAGCTGGCCAAGGGCACGCAACTCAAGCTCCAACTCGAGTTTCCGCAGCTGGAAAATCCGCTGAAGATCAAGGGCAAGGTGATCTGGAGCCAGAAGTCGAAAGAGCACGACGCTTTTCGCACCGGTGTGCTGATCACCTCCATCGGGGACAAGGGAAAACGCTTGTTGCGGCACGTACTGGACAACACGCTGCTGGACAACGTCAAGGTCAGCACGGGGACCTATCTGAAGGAAATCGAGCGGCTGTAGTGCGAAGGGGCCTCACGCTCACCATCTTGCTTCTGACACCACTCGCGGCCCACGCACCCGCTGACTCCCCGCAAGCCCGCGCCGAAGCGATCCGCAAGCTGCTCGCCACCGACCTGAGCAGCAAGCTTGAAACTGCCGTACCGCTGGCCGTGATCACCCGCTCCAACGATGCCACTGCGGTGGCCAACATGAAGCGCATCATCCAGGGTCAGACGACCAAGCTCAAACAGCTCGACCGCAAACTCAGCGGCATCGAGAATACGATGGCCCAGATGTGGGAACGACTGTTTCGACTTCGCAGGCAGATGGTGAATCTGCGGACGCGGGGCAAGTACAGCCAGTACGACCGCCTGCTGCCGAGCTACAATCTGCTGGTCCAGCGGTACAACGCACTGATCGGCACATTCCGCCAGCAAGCTGGTCAACTCAAGTTCCTCTACCTCGCCTTCCTCGACACATCGGACGCACTAGAACAACTCGACAGCCAAGAAGCGGTGACCCACCTCGAGAAGGGTGCCAAACTGAACTGGGGTATGCGCGTCCGGCGCGCCTTCATCCTGGCTCTCGGCAAGATTGCCAAGCCCAGCACGCTTGCCTTGCTCCTGGAGTTGACCGCTGACCGTGACGCCCGCGTTCGCGCCATGGCGATGCGGGCCTTGGGCGGCTACAAGGATCTGACCTCACACAAAGACCGGCTGCTCGAGCGCGCCGACGGCAACAGCGAGCCGGCCTGGCAAACCCGGCTGTTCCTCTACCAGCTCATCGCCCGATGGCCCCCCCAGGAGTCGATTCCGTTCCTCGTCAAACGGATCCAGGCTGAACGTGGTCGCATCCCGTACGCGATTGGCAGGTTGTTAGCTCAGCGAACTCGGATCAAGACTCACGACGACCCGTCGGCCTGGGTGCGCTGGTTCGACAGGCACAAAGACGCGGTCGCTTCGGGCAAGATACCGCAGGGCCTGCCCAAGACGAGGCCTGGCAGCGTCCCGGTCTACCACCGGATCGAGATCAAATCGGACCGCATCGGCTTCGTTCTCGACCTCTCCAGCTCGATGACGATCCAGGTCGACAAGACAGAGCCGGGGCAGAGTCACACGATGAAACGCTTCAGCCTGAAGCGAACCTTGCTCGGCGTCGCCAAGGCGGAGCTGATAAACGCGCTCAGCCAGCTGCCCACCACGACCGTCGTCGACGTCGTGACCTACGACGATTTCGCCCGGCACCTGACCCGCGAACCTGTGCCCATGACTGGCAGCCGACTTGACTCGCTGATCCGCCAGATCGTCAAATCCGATGCAGGCGCCAAGACCAACATCTATCAAGCGTTCGACCTGTCTTTCCGGCGCTATCTCGACAGCGCTGGCGACCGGGCCTTCCTCGACGCGCCCGACACGATCTTCTTTCTTACTGATGGCAAGCCAACCCGCGGGCGGATACAGGACAAGGACACGCTGTCTCTGTGCATCGATCGCTGGCGGCTGATCTGTCCGGTCCAGATCCACACCATCGCCCTGGGCCAGAGTGCGGCGGAGGACCTGTTGAAGAAGCTGGCCAGTAACTCGGGCGGTCAGTACATCGAAACCAATAAAACCAAGGCTGAGAAAAAGGACTGAGGCTGCCAGCGCCGCCCTCGATTCCTATCCACCGCCGTGGGCCTCAGCTGCCCCCCCGTTACTGGTCCCGCTGTCCGACCCGGCGTTTGCGGAGTGGGGAATCCCGGTCAGCAGGAAGATCGAAGGCAACGTAGTCAACGCAGCAAACTGGCTGATCAACATCGCGATTGCGGTGAACAAACCGAACCAAACCGACGGCTTGAAACGTGACAGCATCAGCACACAGAAACCGGCGACGATGACCGTCGTCGAGATCCAGATCGCGCGGCCTGTCGTGGCGTGAGTCCGTGAGACCGCGGCGCGACGATCCCCGTCAACCTCCAGTTCTGCTCGATAGCGCAAGGTATACTGAATCGCGGCGTCGACTCCAACACCCATCGCCACCGACGTGATCATCACCGTCACCAGGTCGAGCGGGATTCCAGACCAGCCCATGACTCCCAGCATAACCAGGGCCGGCAGCACCTGAGGCATGAGCACGAGGCTGGCCAGTACCGGACTGCGGAAAAGCAGGGTCAGCATCAACAAGATCGCTGCCACAACCAGCAGGAAGGTCTCCTTCTGGTTCTGGATCAAGCTGCTGAGCATGTTGGCGTAGAGCACGAACACACCCGTCACGCGAACATCCAGGCGTTTCAGGGCCGGCTGCTGGGCCAGGTCCGTCCGCAAACCGCGGAGGATCTTGTTGCGCTGCAGAGAAGCCTCCGACTCGCGCATCCGAACCAAGATGCGCACCATCGTGAAGTCGTCGTTTGCAAAATCTCGCAACAGTGGCCGGACCTGCGGCTGCGATACGATCATCAGCGGAAGAAGCGCGACCAGCATCTTGTTCTTCTTGGCCAGTTCATCCGACAGCGTCTTCAGCGAGCGAATGCTGCCTGTCTCAGGCAGCCTCTCCAGGTAGCGAGTCGCAGCTTCCTGTGCGGCCAATCCGGCCGGGGTCAGAAAAAAACCCTTCTGCTTGGAGGTCAGCACGATCTCCAGCGAAGAGGAGCCACCCATCCGCTTGCCGATGTACTCCAGACCTTGATAGAGTTCACTGCTAGGCCAGAAGTACTCGGTGAGCTTGACCTCGGCGCGAAGCCGGGACGTCCCCCACAGCGACAGCGCGAGAATCAGACC
>CAZANL010000225.1:6829-7172 GCA_964486115.1 uncultured Planctomycetota bacterium | reverse complement strand
CCCGGATGCTGGTCCGTCGGGCAGGAGTCGAACCTACACAGCCAGAGGCGGCGGGTTTACAGCCCGTTGAGCTCACCCTTGCTCAGCCGACGGAAATACAATCCCCTCTCTCCGGCGAAGGTCCGCGGCGTGCGGCCAATACCGCGTAATAGAACAGAAACTGGATCAGGGGGTTCACCGGATCGGATCGCGAATGCGCCGCATCGCACCTGTGTAGCTGGCGCACTGGCTGGTGCAGTCCAGGGGGCCGCACACGTGGTATGATGGGGTCGAATGGACCGAAGGATATTGGGGCAAGTTCGCCCGGGTGGTGGATGGACGCAGGGCTGCGCCAGGTGTGGGG
>CAZANL010000225.1:0-6819 GCA_964486115.1 uncultured Planctomycetota bacterium | reverse complement strand
GCACCGTCGGCTCACCCAGTTCTACTGATCTGTTGCCCAGGAGACCGGACCGGTGAAGGAAGCGGGTGGTTCTCCGGAGGTGACTCGCTGGTCCATGGTGCTTGCCGGCCGCAGTCGTGACAGCAGTCGCTACGAGGAGGCCTGGGGCTATCTGTTCGCGACCTACCACGGGGCGATCCAGAAGTTCTTCAAGCGCTGTACGGGCAACGTTACCCTCGCGGAGGACCTGACCGACGAGTTCATTGCCCGGTGGGTCGAAGGCAAGCTAGACGGTGCCGACCCCGGGCGGGGTCGCTTCCGTCCCTACCTCTATCGCTGTCTGCGTAATTTTCAGATCAATCATTACAAGCAAGTGGGCCGAAAGACTTTATGGCGACGGGTGCTATCGCTGGGCCGTGATTCCGCAGGCGCGGAGCTTCCCGATCCGACCATTCAGGCACCACTGGAGGATTTGGAGAGGGACTGCTTTCTGCGACTGCTCGAGCTGGCGCTCGGCAAGCTGCTCAAGCACCAGCAGCACCAGATCGAAGTGGGGCAGCCCAACCACAGCCATGATCTGTTGATGGCCTATTATGTCGAACCCGACGCCGCGGGGGTGCGACCGACCCACCAGCAGCTGGCCGAGCAGTTTGGGCTGAGCGCCAAGGCCGTGGAGCGTCAGCTGTCCGCTGCTCGAGAGAAGCTCCGGTCGTGGATCACTTTCGAGCTGCTACAGTGCGTCGGCAGCGAGAGCGAACTGCCCGGCTAAATCGATCGTTTCCTGCGTTACTGTCCGGGGTTGTTCGACCAGATCGATTGACCGTGGGGCACTGACGGCCGCGGAGCGCACTCGGGTTACGTCTCGCGGGTCGCTCAGTGGATCCCGCGGACCGGGCGGCAGCCGATGCTGTGGGAGGCCGACGAGCGCATTGCCTGAAATCGGAAGGAAGATGTAGCGGGCCTGGACGGGAAGGACCAGCAGCCCCCGCGGACAACTCGGTTCGCGGTTAGCCTGGATTCCTTGGGATACATGCGCTTGCCATCCGGAAATTGCGGCCGGAGCGTATAGGCGCGGTCCAGATGAGGATCGCGGCACCACTCGAAGACGTTGCCGATCACGTCGTGTAGGCCGAAGAGGTTCGCCTTCAGGCGGCCAACGGCGGCATGTGCGGGGTAGCCGTCATTCCAGTTCTCGAATTGGGACAGGTTCTCGTGGCGCAGATTTCGGGCTGAACGGTCAGCCAGGTTACCTGCGCTGTTCAATCCCTTGGTGGAGTTGCCAGTCCACCATCGGGTGCGTGTGCCGGCCCGCGCCGCGTACTCCCACTGCGCCTCGGTCGGCAAGGCCAGCCCAGCTCCGGCCAGCTGCGCCCGACAGTCGGTCCAGCTGATCATCTAGACCGGGTGAGCCAGTGTGATCGAGCCGGTCGGTCCGTGAAGTTACACAGCGGGGTGGTACCTGCTCGGGTTCTCGAGCTGGGTCAGACGAACCCACTGACCCTGTGTCAGCTCGTATTTGCTGATGAAGAACTCTCCGAGTCTCACCGGGTGTGCCGGCGTCGTGTCGGGACTCGGATTACGACTGCCGGAGTCCGCCCCCATCCTGAACCGGCCGCCCGGCAGTAGCACGAGGACCACGCTGGTCTGGCCGGTGATTCGCCATCGGCCTTCTCGGTCTCGGAGAGGCGGTTTTCCGCTCGGCAGATGCGCGAACTCCCATAATCCTGATTACGGATCGGGTCCCAGGGGCAGGAGATCCTCCTGCGGGTCGATGCGCAAGCCGCGGTATTTATGGTGCTGACGGATCTAGGCAGCAGCCTTGCGCCAGAGGGTTTGATCGGCCTGTGGCCGTGTGCCCTTGCGTGATGCGAGCTCCTCCCAGTGTTCGATCTCGGCGATCTCCGGGAGTAACTTGTCCAGGTTCGCAACCAGCTCACGCACCACTCCCAGTTGCCAGCGCTGGGCAATATTAGGGTCTTCTAGGTCGGAGAGTCGCGCGATCACACCGCGATGACGTGGGAGCCTCTTGTGCATTGCGTGTGCCCTGTTGAGCCAGCTTCGCAGGGCTTTTACCTTCCAAGTCTGGGGACCGAGTTCCTCGCGCTGGTGAGTCAGCTCACTCAGCAGCCTGATATCCGACATGCTCTTGAAGTCGTCGATCTTCACGCGGAGCTTCTCCCGCTCCCGTCTCAACTCAACCTCTCGCAGCGCCACCTGGTTCCGGGCCGTGATCGCCTCTACTCGCTCGATCTGTGCGACCCGCATCTGGCGGTAGATACCGATCACGCCGAACAGGCCGGTGAATAGAACTCCCAGGGTGGCTGAACATATCACGGGGTGCCGACGGGCCCACTTTGAGGCCAGCTGGCGCGTGGAATATCGAACAGCTGCGATTGGGCGCGCCTCGAGAAATGCCTGCACATCGGCTCTCAATTCAGCGACCGAGGGATAGCGATCGGCTGGGCGGCGGGCCATGGCGCGCAGGACCACGTGATCGAGTTCCCAGGGGATGTTTTCTTCTGGGGCTGATACGGAGGGAGAGGGCGGATCTCCGCGAATCGTCTGTGCGAGCAACTGGTTTCTGTTGCCCTTGTAGGGTGTTGCGAGTGACAGAAGCTCATA
The DNA here is from genome assembly GCA_964486115.1 of uncultured Planctomycetota bacterium. Lineage (GTDB taxonomy): Bacteria > Planctomycetota > JACQVV01 > JACQVV01 > CAZANL01 > CAZANL01. The sequence continues at coordinate 4,218 of CAZANL010000225.1, read as the reverse complement.
GAGCAGGATGCCCAGCCCGTAGATGTCGGAGCGCTCGTCGGCTTGCTCCATCTGGCCCAGAGCCTGCTCAGGTGGCATGTAACCGGGGGTACCGATTACCTCGCCCGGCGTGCTCTGGTCGTCTAGAACGATCCCCTGGCCCAGCCGCTGCTGCAAGGTGGTGGAAAGCGATATCCCGTCTGTCGTGTCATGTCCCATCCGGGACAGACCCCAGTCCATGACCAGCACTTCGCCGAAGGGCCCGATCATGATGTTGGAGGGCTTCAGGTCCCGATGGAGCACACCGCGGGAGTGCGAGTAGTCCATCGCATCGCAGATCTGCATGAAGATGCGCAAGCGCTCGACTAGAGTCGCCGTCGACTGTCGACAGGCCAGCTCCTCGATGAAGCGGGTCAGGGTCTTGCCCTCGACGCGCTTCATCGTGAAGAAGAACCGTTTATTGTCATCCGTGCCGAGCTGATGGATCGGCACGATGTTGGGATGCTCGAGTCGGCCGACGATCAGCGCCTCCCGAATGAACCGATGGCGTAGCTCGCGGGGGCTGTCCGGACGAATCACCTTGGCCGCCAGGTCGCGCCCTAGCTGCTCGTCTCGGACCAGAAAGACCTCGCCCATGCCGCCCATGCCCAGGACGGAGAGCACGGGATACCTCCCGAGCGTGACTGGGTCCGCAAGAGGTGCAGGCCGTCGTGCAGGGATGTGTTCTGTGGGTTCGTCCATCTGCTCCCTGAAGATGACCGAGAGCCTCGGTTGGATTCAATCATTACCGATCGACGTCGAGGTTACCGGTGGTGGTGTTGCAGGATTCTGCAGTGTAATCACAGTGTCATTGCGTGGAGAAAGCCCCATCCGAGTCCTCATAATCCGGGGCCGCCCGCGATGCCGGGTCGGCCTCAGCGATCCTCGATGTGGACACGACCACCGAGGGTTCGGATTCGATAGCGGCGAGGATCCGAGCCGAGGCCGAAATACTCGTGGGTCGGGGATTGATCTCGATCGTCGATCAGGTGCAGTCCCACGATGATCTCGGCGTCCTCGGACGGCCGGTTGAGTGTCACGGCCGGGACGATCAGGTAGAGGGTGGGTGAGTGACTCTCGTGGGCCAGCACGTCGTTGCTGGCACGGAGGCTCTGTAGGTTCGCTGCCACCACGGCGGTGAACAGGGCGCGAACGTTCGGTGCGACCAGGGTCGGATCGCGAAGCAGACCGAGGCGGTCCATTCCGTCCTGCATCGTCTCGCGCAACTCCTTCACGAATGGGGCGCTGGTGTCATCCAGCAAGGCGTGAAGCGCGCCGCAGTAGGCCGACTCTTGTTCATAGCGCTCCATCTGGCCGAAGATGAGCGGCTCGCCGCCACCGCCGACCAGCGAGACGTGCGTATTGAGCTTGACCAGGAGCACCTTGAAGCCGCTCTCGGAGCAGGAACTCGAATAGTGCTCTTCTGCGATGGGAATCGAGCCGGGCTCGTAACGACTGCCGAGATTGGCCGTTCGAAAAGAGGACCTGCTCGAGTATTTCAGCTTCGGCAGCAGCGTCCGCACGACGAACTCGTCAAAGGCTTCGACGCATTCACGTTCGCATTCGTCAGAACAGTTGATCTGATGGGCGCCGACCGCGCTCGGGCCGAGCGCGTGTGCCCAGTCATACAGGCAGCGCCCGACCGTCTCCAGCGGGCGCTCCACTCCCACGAGTTCCTTCAAAGCGTACATGCCGATCTGAGATTCCTGTGCTGGAGCGAGTTACGATTCACGCTGTTGGAAACGGCTCGTCTGTCTGCCGGTTCGACCGAGACGAACCCAGCGATGTCGGGATCATACTATCGGTTGCCGCGGGTTGCGAGATCTCAAGGGAGCGTCCTTCCAGCCGACATCGTGACCTGGCACGCCGACCGGACTGAGTCATCGACGAGGTCCCTCGCGGATCCTGACAAATACCGTCTCAAGGCTCCAGCGAGTGATATGAGCGTAGATCTGGCGTGTCAGACCGGGGAGGAAGCGAGGATGAGCGTATCCGAGGCTGTAAATAAACAATTGGTTGGGGAGGCGTGATGTGATTCGATGATTGCCTGGATGCATAGTGTGCCAGGGGCAGGGGTGTCGCAGTTGCCCTGGACAGTCCGGGCGTTAACCCGCCGAACAGAGAGGTTTGAACCCTGATGAACGGATCACCGAGGTGGGGGCACAGGATCGAAAGCGTGCTGCTTGTTCTGGTAACGATGCTGTTGGGCTGTGCGGGGCAGGAGAGGCAGGAGCAGGCGCTGTTGATGGACCACCTGCAAAACATCGTCGGAGCGGCGGACGATGGTAGAGGCCCGGGCAGCCCGACGAGTCTCCAGGCGATCGAGTACTGCGACCGGAAGCTGAGAGAGTTTGGATTCCTGACTCACCGTCAGCATTTTGTCTGGGGCGACGAGGAAAAGCTCGGCCCGGTTGTTCCGAACCGCGCGGCGTTCGTTCCCGAAGATTACAAATCGATCACCTGCACCAACCTGATCGCGATCAAGGAGGGGACCCACCCGACCTTGAAGGAGCACTTCATCGTACTGGTCGCTCACATCGACGGTCAGGGCAGTGGCGTGGCCGCGCAACTCGTGGCCGGAGCGGCCCGGAAGGCCGGCGTGTCCGATCCCCAGAGCACTCAGAGAATCGTGCTGACCGGCGCCAACGACAACGCCTCGTCGGTGGCCAGCTTCCTGCACATCGCTTCCAGGCTGCAGCGGGTGCAGTTGCAGCGTTCCGTGCTGATCTTGCTGGTGGATGCCGAGGAGGTAGACGAGGACCCTCGGCTGGAGTCGATGGGGTTGGGGTCCCGTTACTTCGTGCGCCATCCGGTCATTCCGGCCCGTACGGGCGGCACGATGCCTCTCTCGCTGGATAAGATCGAGGTCCTGTTGAACTGTGAGCTGCTGGGCAACAAGAGCGCGCGGCTGATCACCATCGGCAATGACTTCATCTCGACCGAGCTGGGCCAGGTGGTTTCCAGCACCGCGCGACGGATGGAGCGTGTCATCGACGTGAGCCACAATACCCGTGCATATGCCGAGAGTCTGCAGAACCACTGGCGGGCCAGCGACCACACACATTTCGCTCGACTCGGCATCCCCTGCGTCGAGATATCGGCGATCGACGCGGCTCACGAGCGGGAGTACTACCACACCCCGAAAGATACGCTGGAGGCGATCGACGCCGCCGAGCTGTGGCGCAACACCCAGTTCGTCGAGACGCTCTTGCTGGATCTGGACCGTCGGGACGCGTTGCTGGTCCACGACCGGGACTGGGGAGTGGTGGATAACCCGACCGAACACCCGTTCTATCGCGGAACGGGACTCAAGCGTGTGGGAGGCAAGGCCCCGACCCGATATTCGATCGATCAATTCGTCGAGCTGTTCGAGCAGGAGGTGGCGCAGGACCGGGTCACGCCGCTGGACATCTCGGTCAGTCCGGAGGATGTGCTGTACTCGCTGTGGTTTCGCAAGCAGTGGGATCCGAACATTCCCCCCGAGCGGCGCCCGATGATCGTGTTCATCGGTGGGGGACCGGGTGCTTCCGCCATGCTGCATGCCTGGAGCGGACTGGGTCCCTGGTCCCTCTCGGACCCCTTTCCGACAGCGAAGAAGCACTTTGTCGGTTACCGGCAGCCGGGCAAGGATCGGGTGTATCAGTACGCCCCCGATGAGGTCGTCACACCCCGCCTGCAGCGCAATGACCTCTCCTGGAGCGGTTTTGCCGATCTGATCTTTCTCGACTCGCCTCGCGGTACGGGCTATTCCAGCAGCAAGCCGCAGAGCTACCTGAGCAGATTGGGCCAGGCGCCTGGCGGGAAGTCGACGGCCAACGCGACCGCAGACTTTCGGCGCTGGTTGGCCGAGCTGTACCGCAGGCATCCGGAACTGCGTCGGCAGCCGCTCTACCTGATCGGCGCCTCGTATGGCGCGATTCAAGTCAGCTGGTATGCGGAAGCGATCCACAAGGCCAATCAGGCCGACCCGAACGACGCCATTCCTTTGAGTGGCGTGATGCTCGTGGCCCCCGGCATTCTTCTTCGGCCGGACCCCGGTTTTTGGCAGCACGGCATCTCGCGGGAGAGGTTTCTGAGCAACTACAAGAGGTCGCTGGCAGAGCTTCAGTTGATCTCCAAGACCGACAATCTGGACCCGGGTTTCTTGAGTCAGCCGGCTGAGATCGCGCTGCGGCCCTGGGTCCAGGCGGCGAGCGGAGT
>CAZANL010000224.1:0-7175 GCA_964486115.1 uncultured Planctomycetota bacterium | reverse complement strand
ACAAGCCCGAGCGGACAAACAGACAAGGCCTGCCTTAGAGCGTGTAGACTCATCGTCGCTGCTCCGTCCAGGCCGGCGCAACCAGTCGCCGCTTGCCATCGGCGGCCAGCGGCACACCCGGTTCGTCCAGCTGCTTGCGATCCCACAGCTGGCAGGTGACCTGCTCGTGCTTCTGGTCCAGAGCCTCGCAGTAATTGGTGAACTTGCAGCGCCGCACCTCGTCTCCGCGGCCGAGCTGCACCTTACGGAACCAGTCCGGATCCGCCAGCGACTGGCGCGCCGCGCCGACGATATCGGCCTGACCGCGCTGGAGGATCACCTCGGCCTGCTCGAAGTTCTGGATTCCCCCCGCGACCACGACCGGCGTCTGATGCCCCGCATCATGAATCGCGCATCGCACCGCGTCCGCCGCCTCCACGTTGCGTCCGAATGGACCCGCCGCGTCAGAGATCACCGTCGGCATGCACTCGTAGCCGCTCTCCCCGGTATAGGGATAAACCGCCCAACCCAACTTGGGCTGCGCCGCATCCTCGAACTTGCCGCCGCGCGAAAGCGAGATGAAGTCCATACCGGCGGCAGCGAACTCCACCCCGAAATAAATCGCGTCATCGAGACGGCTGCCATCCGCGATGATCTCGTCGGTCAGATAACGGCAGCCCAGAGCAATTCTCCGACCGACCCGCTGACGGACGGCGCGGTAGACCTCCAGCGGCAGCCGCACCCGGTTCTCGCGGGAGCCGCCGTAACCATCCGTGCGGTCATTGAGAGCCGAGAGGAACGAGGCCATCGTGTAAGCGTGGGCGTAGTGCAGCTCGACCCCGTCGAAACCGGCCTGCTCCGCCCGGCCAGCCGCCTCGGCAAACATCCCAGGCAGGACGGCGGGCAGCTCCGCGACGTGCGGCAGCTGCATGTCGGTCACCCGCTCGCGATACCCCTTGCGCAGCGACTCCAGCTCACGCTCGTCGAGAATCCCGTCGTAGGCCTCGTCTTCCAGCGCCAGCAGGGCCTCGCGTACATGCTGCTCCGGCGCGTCGGCCATCTCCAGTGCCTCACGGTGCCGATCGGTGATCGTCAGGAAGCGGCGGAAGTACTTCTCCTTGGGCGGCCTGCGCCGAATGGACAGGAAATCGATGATCTGGATCAGCAGGCGGGTCTGGCCCTCACTGGCCCGCCGCACAGTCTCGACCAGCTCGCGCAACCCAGGAAGAAAACGGTCGTGACCGATGCGCAGCAGCGGACCGCTGGGAATGTCGCGGATGCCGGTTGCCTCGACCACCAGCGTGCCCGGCCGGCCCACCGCGAATCGCTCGTACCAGCCGAGCACCTCCGGCGTGACCAACCCGTCCTCGTTGGAACGCCATGGGACCATCGCCGGCACCCAGGTGCGCTGCGCCAGCTCGATCGGCCCGATGTTGATCGGGCTGAACCAGCGCGACGTCGCCGCTTCTTCCGCGGTCGGCCAGCGTGCCTCGGGCAGCGGGTGCTTGATCTTCTCGCTGGGCCGCCACATCAGTCCCGGCCCCGCAGCAGATGACCGGCGATGATCAGGTGCTGGATCTCGGTGGTTCCCTCATAGATTCGCAGCGCGCGAACCGCACGATACAGATGCTCGACCGGGTGGCCGATCACCACGCCCTTGCCGCCGAGAATCTGAACCGCCTGATCCACGATTCGCTGGGCTGCCTCGGTGGCAAACGCCTTGGCCATCGCCGATTCCAGCGTCACGCGGTCAGCGCCTCCATCCTTCTCCCAGGCCGCGCGATAGACCAGTAGCCGCGAGGCTGCCAGCTCGGTCGCCATTCCGGCAAGTTTGTCCTGGATCAGCTGCTTCTCCGAGAGCGGCTTGCCGAACTGACGCCGGGAAATGGCATGGTCCACGGCCTCGGCCAGCGCCCGCGCCCCCATACCACAGGCGGCGGCCGCGACCGTCGCCCGCAGCCGATCGAGCGTGGCCATGCCAACCTTGAACCCCTCCCCCTCCTGCCCCAGCCGATTGCCCGCCGGCACGCGACAGTTCTCGAACGCCAGCCGTCCGAGGGGGTGGGGCGCACTGAGCAGGTGTGGGCCGGCATAGCGCAGGCCGGGTGCATCCGCCGGCACGACGAAGCAGGACAACCCCTTGTTGCCTTTCTCCGGGTCTGTGCTGGCAAAGACCACGTAGTAGTCGGCGATCCCTGCATTCGAGATGTAGATCTTCTCCCCGACGAGCAGATAGTCGTCGCCGTCAGCGGTGGCCGTCGTCTGGATGCCCGAGACATCGGAACCGGCCTCCGGCTCGGTCATCGCGAAGGCCGCCATCAGTTCTCCCGCACACACGCCAGGTAGCCATTTCTGCTTGAGCTCGTCACTCCCGTAGAGCACGATCGGGATCGACCCCAGGCACTGCAAGGCGTAGATCGCATCAGCCAGCGGCGAGGATCCGGCCAGCGCCTCACGCACCATCACGCAGGCGCGCCAATCCGGCGCCTCGGCCAGACCGCCATAGGCCTGCGGCAGCGCGTGCCGAATCAGACCGTGCCGCCCCATCCTGGAGAGCGCCTCGCGAGCTTGCTGGCGAGCCGCCTCGTCATCCTCAACCATCGGCAAGGTCGCGATCTGCGTCTCGCAGAAATCCCCCAGCGACTCGGCCAGAGCAAGATGCCGCTCTTCGAGAAAAGCCCGGACAGTGTCAGTCGACGGCCTCATTCGAAAACCGGCTTACGCTTGGCCACGAACGCCTCGTAAGACTCGCGAAAGTTGGGATTCTGCATGCACAGGGCCTGGATCTGTGCCTCGTGCTCGATGGCGGACGCCAGATCCATCGACGCCTCGCGGTTGAGGCTATCCTTGCTGATTTCCAGTGCGAAGGACGGTCCGCGGGCCAACTCTTCGGCGACATTCCTGGCCTGCGCGACCACATCATCGACCGGGTGGACGCTGTTATAGAGTCCAATTCGGTGGGCCTCGCTGGCGTCGATGAACTTGCCAGTCATCAGCAGCTCCGTGGCGCGCCCGAAGCCGATGATTCGCGGCAACAGCCAGGACGCCCCCATGTCTGCTCCGGACAACCCCACCCGCGTGAACAGATAGGCGATCTTGGCCTTCTCGGAAGCCACCCGGATGTCACAGGCAGCCGCAATCACGGCACCCGCGCCAGCCACCGTCCCGTTGAGCGCAGCGATCACCGGCCGGCGGCAGCGGCGGATCGACAGCACCAGCGCTCCGGTCAGCCGAGTAAACTCGAGCAACCCCTGATAGTCCTGCTCGAACAGCGCCCCGATGATGTCCTCGACGTCGCCGCCGGAGCAGAACCCACGACCCGCTCCGGTCAACAGGACTGACCGCACGTCGGGTTCGGTATCTAGCGCAACAAACGAGTCGGTCAGCTCTTGATAGACCTCGAAGGTCAGCGCATTGAGACGATCGGGACGGTTGAGCGTGATCGTCGCGACGCCTGTCTCAACATCGAACTGGTACCGGAAGCTGCTGGGTGAAATGGGCATCGGAATCTCCGGTTGCTACGCGGAGAGGACGGCAGTCCCCTCGATCTCGAGCAGTGCGCCATCCTCGACCAGACCCTTGATCTCGAGCAGCGCCATGGCCGGAAAGTGCCTGCCCAGCACCTCCCGATAGGCAGCGCCAACCCCTTTCAGGTCATTCAGATAGGCCTGCTTGTCCGTCACGTAAATCGTCAGCCGTGCAATGTCGGCGGGCCCTCCGCCAGCCTCACGCACCACGGCCACCACATTGGCCAGCGCCTGACCGAACTGGCCAGCGAATTCACTCGACACGAGCTGCTGGTTGGCATCCCAGCCGATCTGGCCCGCGATGAACAACAGCCGCCCTCCGGCGGGCGCCAGCATGCCGTTACTGTACCCCTTGGGAGCGCCCCAGGACGGGGGGTTGATCATTTCCAGGCTCACGAGAGCATCCCTCCACCATTGATCACGATCGCCTGACCGTTGACGCCACTCGACGCATCATCACACAGCCAGACCACCTGAGCCGCGACCTCGTCGGCCGACAGCAGCCGCTGCTGGGGGTTTGCGGCGAGGATCTTCTCCAGCGCCAGCTGCTCGTCCAGCTCGGTCTTGGCGACGATGTTGGCCACCGATGATCGAGTCATCTCGGTATCCACATATCCGGGACAGACGGCGTTGACCGTCACGCCGGCGCGAGCCACCTCGTAGGCAGCGCTGCGAGTGAAGCCCAGCACCGCATGCTTGGATGCTGCATAGGCGGCGATGTACGGGCCCCCGACGGTCGCGGCAACCGAGGCCACGTTGACCACTCGCCCCCAGCCTCGCTCGGCCATCCCGCTCAGAAAGGCCTGGGTGCACAGAAAAGTCCCCGTCGCGTTGATCGCCATCACACGGTTCCAGTCCTCCAGCGTCAGTGCACGAATCGGGGCCGAGAAACCGATGCCGGCGTTGTTGACCAGAATATCGACGACACCGGCCGACTCGGCCAGCGCGTCGATGCTGGCTGGATCCGCCACGTCACAGATCACACCGCGGGCCGAATCTCCCAGCTCTGAAACCAGGGCGTCGATCGACGGCTGCGAACGCGCGGCGACGATAACCGTGGCGCCAGCTGCGGCCAGGGCGCGAGAAACGGCCGCGCCAATCCCACGACTGCCACCGGTGACGACGGCACATTTGTTTTTCAGGTCGGGCACAGCATACTTTCGGCTCAATCCTCCAAACCGTCAAGACTCTGCATGGTAGACTGGGCACTCGCGTCGGGGCCGGGAGGCCGGTAGAACAGCGAAGAGTCGCAACCAGCTGCCCCACCGTGCGCCAGGGCGACCCCACAGGGAAGTCCGCAGTCGAACACATATATTGGAAGTAGAACACGAATAAAGAGGATAACGACCCCGATGTCCTTCAATCCCCCCGAGAGTTACAACATCGCCAGCTACTACCTCGACGACCAGGTGTCCGGCGGCCTGGCCGACAAGACTGCCGTGATCTGCGGCGACCGTCGCTCGACGTACCGTGATATACAGAGCCTGGCACACAAGTTCGGCAACCGCCTGCGCGAGCTGAACGTCGAGCAGGAAAACCGGGTGCTGATCGCCCTGCCGGACATCCCCGAGTTTCCTGCGGCGCTGTTCGGGGTCCTCAAGATCGGCGCGGTGGTCGTGATGGCCAACTGTCACCTCAAGAAGGACGACATCCTCTATTTCTACAACTATACGCGGGCCAAGGTCGCCATCGTCCACGCCGACCACCTGCCCGCCTTCGAAGAAGCGACCGCGGAGGCGCATCACCTGCAGCAGCTGCTGGTCGTCGGCGGTTCGGCGGGCAACCACGCGGCGTTCGATCCCGAACAGCTGAGCGATACCCTTGACGAGGCGCCAACGCATCGTGACGACCCGGCAATCTGGCTCTTCTCGGGGGGCACCACTGGCAAGCCGAAGGCGGTCGTCCAATCTCACACCTCCTTCGCCAACACCACCGAGCTCTACGCCAAGGGCGTGATTGGCTACACCGAGAGCGACATCACCCTGGCGGTACCCAAGCTGTACTTCGGCTACGCCACCGGCTCCAACTTCCTGTTCCCCTTCGCGGTCGGCGCCACCACCGTGCTGTTTCCCGAGCGCTGCACCGCCGACGCCCTGTTCGAACAGATCCGCCAGCACCGTCCGACGATCCTGATCAACGTGCCGACGATGATCAATAACATGGTCAGCCATCCGGAAGCAGCCGCTCAGGATCTCTCCTGCCTGCGGCTGGCCACCTCGGCCGGAGAAGCGCTCCCGGTCTCGCTGCACGACCGCTGGAACGAGACTTTTGGCGAGATACCCCTGCTGGACGGACTCGGCACGGCGGAGATGTGGCACATCTTCGTCTCCAATGCCCCCGATGACGTAAAACCCGGCACTCTCGGACGGGTGGTGCCCGGCTTCGAGATCCGCCTGGTCGACGACGACGGCAACGAGGTGCCGAACGGCGAGATCGGCCGGATGCGGGTCCGAGGCCACTCGCGTGCAATCCAGTACTGGCAGCAGAGCGAGAAGTCCGAAGAGGCGTTCCACGGCAACTGGTACTTCTCCGGCGACATGATGATGCGCGACGCCGATGGATACTACACCTACTGCGGCCGGGGCGACGACATGCTCAAGGTGGGCGGCAAGTGGCTCACCCCGAAAGAAGTGGAGAACTGCCTGCTGCAGCACGAGACGGTGACCGAGGCGGCGGTCATCGGCGTGACCGACACCAGCGCGCTGGTCAAACCCTACGCCTACGTCGTGACCCGCGGCGAGTCCGACGAGCAGCTGGCCGAAGCCCTCAAGCAGTGGGTTCGGGACATGCTCGAGCCCTACAAGTACCCCCGCGAAGTGGTCTTCATGGCGGACCTACCACGGACCCACCTGGGCAAGGTCGACCGGGGCAAGCTCCGGCGGGATGCCGAGGCGGGCCTGGCAAGCTGACGGATGGGAACCGCAGGTTACCTGCCGGACTTGACCTGGGAGCAGGCGCGCGATGCGTTCGCCGCAGGCGCCGTCGGACTACTGCCGATCGGGGCCACGGAGGCCCACGGTCCGCACCTCCCGCTGCAAACCGACGTCTATCTCTCGCTGGAGCTCTGCTTTCGCCTGCAAGTAGCGCTGGGTGACAGCCCGCCCGCCGTGGTCCTGGCCCCGCTCAGCTTTGCCGTCACCGAATACGCCCGCGGATTTCCCGGCACCCTCTCGATCAGCCCCCAGACCGCCGGCCAGCTACTGCGCGAGCTACTCCTCGGCCTGGCCCGCCATGGGGCGAAACGAGTGGCCCTGATCAACAGCCATCTGGAGCCGGCGCACCTGGCCGTGATCCAGCAAGCCGGCAGCGCCCTCGAGGGAGGACCAGAGCTGCTTTTCGTCGACCATTGCCGCAAGCCCTGGGCGCTCGAGCTGTCCGAGGAGTTCAAGACCGGTGACTGCCACGCGGGGAGTTACGAGACCTCGCTGATGCTGGCCAGCCGGTTTGCCGACAGAGTGCGCGCCGACCGGCTGCGCGAGCTGGCCCCGCAATGGCTCGGTCTGGTCAAGAAAATGCGCGCCGGCGTCCCGACCTTCGAAGAGATGGGCGCTGCGGGAGCCTACTTCGGCGATCCGGCTGCCTCCTCCGCCGAAGAGGGAGAGCGGATGTGGGGCGTCCTGCTGCGCATGTGGATCGAGCAAATCGCCGAGCTCCCAGGCGAACCCAGCG
>CAZANL010000223.1:394-7237 GCA_964486115.1 uncultured Planctomycetota bacterium | reverse complement strand
GAGCTTACCGCAGGAGGATCAGCATGTTGAAGCAGATGATATGTATCGCACTCACGCTCTCTCTGTTCCCCTCGATTCTCTGCTCTCAGGAGAAGAGCGGCCGGATCGAGAAGTTGATCGCCGCACTGGCATCAGCGGATTGGAGGCGAGTGAGCACAGCCAAGGCCGAACTGGAATCGATGCAGGAACGGGCGATTCCCTCTCTCATCAAGCTTCTCGCTCGCCGGGAACGAGTGAAGCTGAAAAACACCATGGACCTGATCTACCCCGGAGCAAGGACGTTCTACGGACATGGGGGCATCGTCGACTATGACATCGATCAGCTATCGGTGCGTGCGGGATGGGTGCTCGAATCAATGACGTTCCGCCGATTCGGATTCAAGGAGGATGCGATCCTCCATGACGATCTCTTGCGCGCGACAATCGCTGGAAAAAAGGATGTGCCGCTGTCGACCCTGGTCAAGATCCGTAAGGATCCTGAGACCAAGGAGATGATCCGCCGCGAGGCCGTGAAGCGGGCCAGGGCGTGGTGGAACAAGAACCACGAATCATGGAACAGATACAGCGGCCTGTTGGAGGCATTGCGCCGCGGCAATCCAGCCCGCAAGGCAGCCGCGATCGGCTGGATCCGGTTTGGAGTGACACGATGCGACCGTCTCACCAGGACAAGTTACCGCCTCTATATATACGGATAGATCGACATATACGGATAGATCGACATATCACCACCCTGCCGGCTCGTGCGGCAGAGCACCACGAATGCCCGTGGTCTGTATTGTCAATTCTAGCAATTTCGCGGAACGACACTCCTTGCGCGACCGGACCGCGGGTAGCGTCCGCCGCCCCGATGGGACTGGGCTAGACCCGACAGCGGGGTAGAAACCGGCCCGACATTCGTCACATGCTATTTGACGACACTCATCGCCGATCGACCGCGTCGAGAGCATCTCATCCACCCGGTACCCTGGGGTCGTTCCTTCCACCGACTCCGGAGTCACGACGGTTTACCCGGGATCGCTCGCAGCAACACGTAGGGATAACGATCGGGGTCGTGCGCCTGCCCTAACTCCAGCGCCGCGTAGTAGGCATTGACCGCCTCGACGAATCGAGGAATGTCCAGTCCCATGTAGTGTGCCTCCGAGCCGGCATCGCTGACCTGACCGAGGTATGCCAACCCGGTCCGGAACAGCCGCTCGACGCCCCGCCGTTGCTGCATCAAGAACTGCAGGTGGCAGGCCGACACCTGGATCAAGGCCTTGAGAAAAACCCCCTGCGGAGCCTGCTTGTCGGTCAGCTGCCAGAGACCTTCCCAGGCCTCGTGCGCCTCCCACCAGTATCCGTTATTGTAGAGGTCCGCCCCGTACAGATAGTCCACTGAATCGCCCCACTGCCCGGGAGGAAGGTACACAGCATTGGGGTGTTCGCCGTAACTATGCCCCTCGGGATGGGCCGTCGGATGCGGATGTTTACCTGGGATGAAGCGGTACGCCGGGAATGGACAATCAGTGTAACGCTCTACCAGCCACATCTCAGCCGATTACCTCGGCCAGCACGGCCGGATCAGAGATCGGTAGCCGACAGACCTTGTCGCGGCAGACGTAAGCGGATGCCTCTTGGGCCAAACGTCCGGCAAACAGTGGCACGGCCTCGACCAGCGCGGCCTGGTTATCGAATGCGGCAGCGCCGACCAGGACCAGCTGATCGGGATAGAACTGGCTGCGCGCGACCCGCGCCAGTTCTTGCGTATCCTCCGCGCCGGGAAGACCACAGATGACGATCTCACGCTGGGGCGCGAGATGATCCTGTAGCGAGCAGATCAGTCCCGCATGAGCCAGGCCGTTGCGCTCCATCGAGGGACCCAGAGCGGTGAACACCCCTTCGGCCAGCACGCTCCAGCGCTGCTCACCGGTCAGGCGAGCCATGCGGCGGAGGGCCCTGACCGCCAGTGTATTGCCGCTGGGATACGGGTTGTCATACGGATGACGGCTACGCACCAGCAGGGCTGGGTCCTCCTCGGCGAAAAAGAACGCACCGCTATCCTCATCAAGGAACAGGCTGACCATCCGGTCCAGCACCCGACGGGCTTCGACGAGCCAGCCCAGGTCCGTCGTCGCGCAGAACAACTCGAGCAGCCCATCGGCGTATGCCGCGTAGTCCGCCAGCGTCCCGCGGGTGTGCTGCTCACCCCGCCGGTAGACGCGATGCAGGCGGTCTCCAGCCCACATCGTGGTGCGGATGAAGTCTGCCCCGTCGGCCGCGGCCCGCACGTAATCGTCACGCTGCAGCACCGCCCCACAGAGAGCCAGCGACTTGATCATCAGCCCGTTCCACTCGACGAGCACCTTGTCATCCAGCCCGGGCCAGACCCGCTGGTCCCGGGTCGTCTTGAGCCGGGACCGGCTGTCGGCCAGCCGCGCTCCGATCCCGGGTCTCTCGCCTTCCCAGTCCTCCAGCCGGCGGGCCAGATTGAGGATGTTCAGGCCCTCGAAGTTACCCGTCTCGCTGACGTCGTAGACGGCCATGAACTCTTCGGCTCGATCTCCCAGAATTTCACGGACTTCGGACGGCGACCAGACGAAGAACTTGCCCTCGACCCCTTCCGAGTCGGCATCCTGAGCACTGTAAAATCCTCCCGCGGTGTCGGTCATCTCGCGCAGGACGTAGTCCAACGTACCCTCCACGACCTGACGGAACAACGGATCACCGGCCAGCTGCCATGCTGCCAGGTAGCACTGTGCCAGACAGGCGTTGTCGTACAGCATCTTCTCGAAGTGCGGAACCAGCCACCTCGCATCCACGCTGTAGCGCGCGAATCCCCCACCCAGCTGATCATAAATCCCGCCCAGGGCCATCTGCTCGAGGGTCGTGGCCACCTGGTCGAACAGCCCGAGGTCTTCCTGCTGTGCGTGGCGCCCCATCATCGTCAGCATGCCCTGGTGGTCCGGAAACTTGGGCGGCCCGGCAAATCCGCCGTAGCGACTATCGAAGCTGGCCGACATCTGCTGCAGTAGAGTGTCCACCACGTTCGCGGTGGGCATCGACTCGCCAGGTTGGATCTGCGCCATCTGCTGCAGCACATCGGTCAGCTGTCGGGCCTGCTCTACCACTTCCTCGCGGCCGCGATCCCAGGCAGCGGCCAGATGCTGGAGCAACTGCTGAAAGCCAGGGCGACCGTAACCCGAGTCTGGCGGAAAGTAGGTTCCGGCAAAGAACGGCCTGAGGTCCGGAGTGAGGAACACCGACATCGGCCACCCTCCCTGTCCGGTCATGGCCTGGGTGGCCGTCATGTAGATCTCGTCGAGATCGGGACGCTCCTCCCGATCCAGCTTGATATTGACGAAGTACTTGTTCATCACCGCTGCGATCGTCGGATTTTCGAACGATTCGTGAGCCATCACGTGGCACCAGTGACAGGCGCTGTAGCCGATCGAGAGAAAGATCGGCTTGTTCTCGTCGCGAGAGCGGGCCAAGGCCTCGTCACCCCACGGATACCAGTCCACCGGATTATCCGCGTGCTGCAGCAGATAGGGACTCAAGGAATGTGCCAGGCGGTTGGCGGGCATCAGGCGTTGCACTCCGATCCGCTGTCCGTGGTGATCTGCGATCGCAGACTCTCGCTGTGCGCCAGCCATTCCTCGCGCACCGCCCCGGACAGGTCGTGCCGCGCCATCGCCTCACGCAGCAGCTGCATACGCCGCTCGAACTGTCCGCCAATGATACGACGGGGTTGATGAACCTCATCAAGCGGGCGCCCACTGTAGACGACCTGCTCGACACCCAGAACGGGCGCGACGAGTTCGTATTCCAGCCGGATCAGGCGCTCCTTGTCCGCATCGCGAAACATGAAGCCGATCATCAGGTCCTCGAAGACACTGTCGTAGAAGGTTCGAATCACCGCGTTGAGCTGCTGGCTATCCGGTGGCAACTTGTACCTCGTCACCCTTCACCCGCACCGAAAAGGTATCCACCCGAACCCCGGGAATCGATGGACAGTCTCCGGTCGTCACGTCGAACTGCCAGCAGTGTAGAAAGCAGGTGACGATCCGCCCTTCGAACTTTCCCTCGATCAACGGAGCGTAGGAGTGCGGACAGTCGTTCTTGATCGCGAAGAAAGCGCCGTCGACGTTGTACAGTGCGATCTGCGTACCTCCCACCTCGACCAGGATCCCCGCCCCCGGCTCCACCTCGCCGACCCGCGCCACAGTCACGAAGTTCCCCATCAGTAGACTCGACCCGCCCTGCGAGAGGTAACCGCTGGTGCCCTTGCCGGCAAAACAAGGGGCCGTGCCGATTGGTTGGTCCGTAACCGCGATCGTCGCTGCACGCCGCCATCTTCTCCGCCCTTTCCGCCGGCGTCAAGAGACGCCAGCGACCTGACTGCGCCAACAAGATCGCTCCCTGCACACCCCCGCGGTCATCCGCCGACCGATCCCCACGCATCTGATCAACACCCCGTGTCTGCCGTTTGACTGGCTGCCAGTCCCGTCTTGGCGGTGAGAGCTGGAGAGAATACGCCAGTCGCCGAATCGGTGCTCGGAATGGTAACCTGGTTTACGATTGGCAACGTTGTTGCCAGATGAAGACTTTTATCGGCTGATGATTGCCTTTATTGACCGGGTACGACTTTTGCATATCCACCCATCGATGACACGCTGGATGCCACCCGTACTGGCAATCACGCTCCTCCTCCCTCTGGCGGATGCGCAGGAGACTGCTGGCGAGCAGACGCCGCATTTCATCCAGATCGAGCGCCGCCTGACCCAGAACGAACAGTGGACCCGGCTCGCTCGACATTATCAGCGGCTGATCCGCAACGACGGTGTCTACATACAGCCCACCCGGGGTGGCACAGCACGAGTCATCAGAGAACGTGAGTATTGCCATGCTCGGATCAGCAAGCTGCCCGCCGTCGGGCTCGATACTTACCGCCGCCTGGTCGATCCAGCAGCCCGGGGGCTTCTAGCGCAACACCAACGACTGGGTCGACTGGAGCCGCTGAGGAAAATCACCAAGCTGTATTTCAACAGCTCCTGTGCCGACCAGGCCCTTCTGCAAGGGGGGCTGATGCTGATGGAGCTGGGCCGATTCGAGGAGGCGTTGATCTGGCTGCAGCAGATCGCCCCATCACTGGGCGACGCCCCACTGCATTACCCTGGCAGCCGTCTGGACCTGCGACCGATACGGCAGCGAGTGGCCTACTGCCTCGCCGAACTGGGCGACCCCAAAACTCTCGCCCGCTGGCATTCCAACGTACCCGGATACCGCTCCCTGCTGGCGCTAGCGACCCGGCACGACGAGGCCAGGCAGCTGCGGGGCGCGTGGTCCCTGAGGGCCAGTACTCGCGATGTCGTGGAAACTCCCTGGTGGCGCGAGCCCCAGCTGCCGGTAAAAGACTGCGTCGTACACGACGGGTCGGTCTACTGGCGATCAGCGCAGGCGACCCTGCGCATCGAGCTCCACAGCGGACGGGTGCTCGCCCGATATCCGATTCGCTGGCGGACACCGGTCCAGACGCTGCGTTCTGCTGGTGTCAGGACCATCTCTACGGTCTACCGCTGGCGGCAACGTGTCGCCCCTCTCGGCAACCAGCCGACCGTCATCTGGCCCTGGTTGTTCACGGTCCAGGATGCGCTCCCTCGCATTCGGGAGGTAGAACCGTACAGCTGGCGCAGCCGCCTGATGGCCCGAGATATCAGAATGGACGATCAGGCCCCCCCACGTGAGCTCGGACGCTCAGAGGATCGTTTCCTTCCTGACTGCCACTGGCTAGCCCCCCCCACGGGAGAGGGTGATCGGATCTACCTGGCGGGCCTGCGAAAAGGTGTCGAGCTCTTCTGTTACGATCGCCGGACGCTCCGAAGCGTCTGGGTCACTCCGCTCCTTCTCCGACAAAAGGCGCTCTTTACCGCTCAGGGCACACTGATTCAGACCGGCAGCGCCGTCCTTCCCGGGAAGGAACGCGTCTACTGGGACAGCCAGCAGGGCGCTATCATCTGCCTCGACAGCAAGACCGGCAAGGAGGTCTGGCGGACAACGTATGCGGTTCTGGATCGTCGACCGCGTCCTCCGCAGAGAATGCGGCTCGCCGCCGGATACCTGATCGCCATCCCTCGGCTGGGGCGCGGCATGCTGATCATCGACCCCGAGGACGGCAGTCTCATGCGCCGCTATCCGCTATCCACCAGGACCCAGCTGATCGGTGTCTCCGGTCGTCAGGTCTTTGTGGTCGATGACCGAGTGAGGAGGTTCAATCTGGACCGTCTCCCGGACTCGGAATCCTCTCTTCCAGTTCCACGGCTGGTCGGACGCCCGGCGCTGACCCCACAACGCATTCTGCTGCCCACGGTCGATGGATTGCTCGCGCTGTCCCCGCACTCGTTGAAACGTCTGCCAGACCGCTTCCGCCAGGTCAACCGACTGGGGATACAGCTGGGCAACATCCAGATGGCCGGCAAGTACTTGCTCGCCACTTCGCCCGCGGGACTCCAAGCGCTCGGTCCGCAAAACGGTCCCGGGTTCGTCCCACTGCGGGTTGAGCAGTCGGCAGCTGTCGTACGTTCCAGTAGCTGGGTCGTGCCGCACGCCTCGGGCCTGGACCAGCTCTCCGGAAAGATCTACTCGAGTGACCCGTCTGGCATCGCCTGTCGGGAGGTGTCCCAGCCCGAAAACCTGCGATGGAAGCTCGCGCCGATCTCGCAGGGTGGGCAAGCCCGCATCTCCGTCGCGCAGAAGATTCAGCGCAGGCTGGCCCGGCCGGCGGTCCATGCCGCAGCGGGGTCGGGCCTACTGGTGGTTCAGGCCGGGTTTCAACTGAGCGGTGTCCATCGAACCCTGGGGCTCGAG
>CAZANL010000223.1:0-384 GCA_964486115.1 uncultured Planctomycetota bacterium | reverse complement strand
GCCGTCCCAGGACCTCCCCCGAATCGCGCAAGTTGCCCCTCAGCTGATCGTCGAGAAGACCCGTGTCATCGCACTCACCCCCGCTGGCGAACTGATAGCCCTCGATCGGGAGCGCGGCACCCGACTATGGAAGACCCGGATTCCCGCCTGGAAACAGGGTCGCCTCTACCGAGCAGGGCAGGTGCTGGCCATTCTCTCGTCAGACCGATTGACGAGAGTCGACCCGCGGACTGGACGGCTGCACTTCAGCCGATTACCCGCACCGCCAGTCGACTTCCCGGAGCTGGCCAGTCCGGCCGGACCGGTCTACCTCGCATCCCGCCATGCTGTCCGAACGCTCGACGTCCGCAACGGGAAGACCGTCTGGCATGTCCCGTTCGGGCA
>CAZANL010000222.1:0-7260 GCA_964486115.1 uncultured Planctomycetota bacterium | reverse complement strand
CAGCTGCCCGAGGTGCTGCAGGAAACTCGTCCCCACATCCTCCTCGCAGTGCCTCGCGTGCTTGAGAAAGTCTACAACAAGATCATCGAGCAGGTCGACAACAAGGGCGGCCTGGCCCGGGCTGTGTTCGATCGTGCCAACCGTGCCGGTGACGCGTTCTACCAGAAGCGAGCGCATCGGTACTATCCTCCCTTCCTGGGCCACAGCGAA
The DNA here is from genome assembly GCA_964486115.1 of uncultured Planctomycetota bacterium. Classification (GTDB taxonomy): domain Bacteria; phylum Planctomycetota; class JACQVV01; order JACQVV01; family CAZANL01; genus CAZANL01. The sequence goes on along the minus strand of CAZANL010000222.1, from coordinate 7,050 downwards.
CTGTCCGGCGCACTTCCCTTCTTGCTGCGTCTACGCCACCGACTGTACGACCGACTGCTATACCGCAAGATCCGCAGCGCCTTCGGCGGCCGACTGAACTTCATCGTCGCCGGCGGCGCCGCACTGCCTGAAAAACTGGGGCGCTTCTTCTACGGTTGTCGGGTACCGGTCTACGAAGTCTACGGCCTGACAGAGACCGCGGGCGTACTCTCGGCCGGAACAGACCGCTCGATGCGGTTCGGCACCGTCAATCAGCCGATCCCAGTCACGGAGGTGTCGATCGCAGAAGACGGAGAGATCATCGCTCGTGGGCCCGGTATCTTCTCCGGATACCACAAGCGACCCGAGACGACGGCCGAAGCTCTCGATTCGGAGGGCTGGTTCCATACGGGCGACCTGGGTCTGTTCAACGAACACGGCGACCTGTGCATCACCGGCCGCAAGAAGGAACTGATCGTGACCGCCGGCGGCAAGAATATCGCGCCGATCCCGATCGAGGAGAAGCTAACCGATCACGCGGCAATCGACCAGGCCGTCGTCATCGGCGACGGCCGTCCTTACCTCGTCGCGCTGTTGACCGTGACCGGCAGGCCCGATGCCGCGGCACTAGAGCGCCATGTCCAGGCCGTCAACACCCTCCTGCCCCGCGTCGAGACGATCAAGAAATACGCCGTGCTGGATCACTCGTTCAGTGTCGAGACCGGAGAACTGACCCCGACGATGAAGCTCAGACGTAGCGTCATCGCACAGATGTATGCCGACAAGATCGAGGCGCTCTACGGCACGACATAGCGCACGACCCACGACACCACGCAACCCGACATCAGCCTCGATAGTGCGAGGCGCTCCCGCTAGAGCGCGTCGATGATCCCGTTGAGCGTCGGGCTGGGTCGCATATATTTCGCGCCCAGCGCAGGATCTGGTACGAAGTACCCGCCCAGGTCCATCGGCTCACCCTGCGCCGCCAACAACTCCTCGGTGATCTTGGCCTCGTTCTCTTCGAGCTGGCGAGCGACCCCGCTGAAGCGCTCCTGCATCCCGGCATCTTTGCTCTGGGCCGCCAGCGCCTGAGCCCAGTACAGACTGAGAAAGAAGGTGCTTCCCCGGTTGTCGATCTCGTTCACCTTACGAGAAGGATACCGGGCATTCTCCAGATACTTGCCGATCGCCTGATCGAGCGTCTCGCCCAGCACTACCGCCTTCTCGTTGCCGGTATTCCGGGCGACCATCTCGAGCGATGGCACCAGGGCACAGTATTCGCCGAGAGAATCCCATCTCAGGTGCCCCTCCTTGAGCATCTGCTGGACATGCTTGGGCGCCGAACCCCCGGCCCCGGTCTCGAACAACCCCCCGCCGGCCAGCAATGGCACGATCGAGAGCATCCGCGCACTGGTGCCCAGTTCGAGAATCGGAAACAGGTCCGTCAGGTAATCGCGCAGGACGTTTCCCGTGACCGAGATCGTGTCTTGCCCCTTGCGAATTCGATCCAGGGAGAAGCGCATCGCCTCTTCGGGCTTCAAGATGCGAATATCCAACCCCGCTGTATCGTGTTCGGTCAGGTACATGTTGACCTTCTTGATGATCTCGGCGTCGTGTCCGCGAGCCTCGTCCAGCCAGAAGATCGCCGGCGTCGCCGACTCTCGAGCCCGCGTCACCGCCAGCTTGACCCAATCACGGATCGGCGCATCCTTGACCTGGCACATCCGATAAATGTCTCCGGGCTCCACCGCCTGCTCGAGGAGCGTCGCACCCGAGGCGTCAACGACACGTATCGTACCCACACCCGGAGCCTCGAAGGTCTTGTCGTGCGAGCCATACTCCTCGGCTTTCTGGGCCATCAGCCCCACGTTCGAGACGCTGCCCATCGTCGCCGGATCGAACTGCCCGTTGCGCTTGGCGTCTTCGAGGATCTCCCCATACATCGTGGCATAGGATCGATCCGGCACCATCGCGTTGCAGTCCTGGAGTTGATCGTCATTGTTCCACATCCGACCGCCATCGCGAACCACGTTGGGCATCGACGCGTCGACGATGATGTTGTTGGGCACGTGCAGGTTGGTGATACCCTTGCGTGAGTCGACCATTGCCAGATCCGGTCGCACCTCGTAGACCGCGGCGATGTCGGCCTCGATCTCCGCCTTCTTGTCTGCCGGCAGCCGATCCAGCTTGCGCAGGATGTCAGCCAGGCCGTTGTTGACGTTCGCGCCGACCTCTCGCAGCGCTTCGGCGTGCCTGTCCAGCGCCTGTTCGTAGTAGACCGAGACACAGTGGCCGAACATGATCGGGTCCGAGACCTTCATCATCGTGGCCTTCAGATGCAGCGAGAGCAGCACGCCGTCTCGCTTGGCCGCCTCGATCTGATCCTCGAAGAACGTCCGCAGAGCAGCAACGTTCATCACCGCCGAGTCGACGACCTCCCCCTCCTGCAGCAAGATGTGCTCCTTGAGCAGCGTGACCTCTCCGGTTTCACCGACGAACTCGATCCGCACGTCGGCCGGGCTGGCCATGGTGGTCGACGTCTCGCTTTCGTAGAAGTCCTTCTCGCTCATATGGCTGACACAGGCCTTGGACCCGGACTCGGGCCAGTCCTGCATCATCTTGTGCGGGTGTTTCTGGGCAAACTCCTTGACCGAAGCTGCGGGACGACGATCCGAGTTGCCCTGCCGGAGCACTGGGTTGACCGCAGACCCAAGCACCTTCGAGAACCGCTGATGCAGGGCCCGCTCCGCCTCGGTCCGAGGCTCCTCAGGATAGTCGGGGATGTCGTACCCCTTCTCCTGGAGTTCTTTGATCGCGCTCTGAAGCTGGGGAATCGACGCACTGATGTTGGGCAGCTTGATGATGTTGCACTCAGGACTGAGCGCGAGTTCACCCAGCTGGGCCAGGTGGTCCGAGATCTTCTGATCCTCGGTCAGCTTGTCCGGAAAATTGGCGATGATCCGCCCGGCAAGGGAGATGTCGCTCGTCTCGATCTCCACCCCCGTCCCCTTGGCGTAAGCCTGGATGATCGGTAGCAGACAGTAGGTGGCGAGCGCCGGCGCTTCGTCGATCTGCGTCCAGATGATCTTTGCGGTCATGTTCTACCTCGGTCTCGTAACTGACTTCTCGTCGTGTGGCTGCGGGGCGCGGATCGTCTAGAGACCATGCCGGCACCCCCGGCTCCCATCGGGCCCTCACAGCAGCGTGGAAGTTGCCTGGGTCCAGGGTCGGATCATACACCAGCTAACGATTACCGCCAGACCGCACGTGGCGGATCTGCCGGCCAGAGACCGCACCCCGAAGCGGCCGAAAACAGCTGAAGCTGACCCCCAGCGGACCAGAAATACGGGCTGTCTCTCACAAGCCACCCTCCTGGTCGGTGGAATTGCGAGGATGCGCATCCTGCCACGCCCTACCTTGCCCGGCCACTCCCAGGGTTGCTTCTCCGGCGGTCTCGCACAGCGCGGCTGGCGACATTCGTCAACACGCGTTGGTGGATCAGGTGAATCACGCGATCCGCCCACCAGCGCCAGTAAGCCTGGGGAAACATCCGGGCTCGATACCAGGTGCGCCCAACCAGCCGGGTTCGATCGCCGGCAAGCCGCTCGAGCAAAAACTGTCCTCGTCGAACATCCAGATAGCCGTCCAGATGCGGAGGCCGGGGCCCCGGGAACAGCGTCAACTCCTCGAGTGGATCCGGCTGCGCCGTCACCCCGAACGACAGCTCCCGTCCTGGCCGCCACACCGTTATCGGCTCGACGAACGCTCCGGTGGTGAACCGGCAGTGGCGCACCGCCCCGACACCTTCACCCTCGATACGAGCCCCGAGCGGCGCTGCGACTCCCGCCCGGAACAACCAGTGCTCCGCAGGGGGCAAGGGATCGAAGGCCACGACATGCCGCCAAACCACCTGCGGTGGAGCGTTCACCACCACCACCGTCTCGACAGGCATGATCGGGGTATCCGCGACCGGCATCAGGTGCTCGCCCACAATCAACAGCGGGAGCAGTGTCAGCGAAGGCAGCACGGTCGTCTGGGCCAACTCTGCTCCGGCGCAGCGGACAAACACGTATGCCACGGCACTCCCGATGAAGGCAGCTCCAAGCGCCAGCGGTGCCGCCATCATCAGGCAAATCAACCCCTCCAGCGCAAACAACGTCATCACCCCGAAGCTCAGCGCACACCCACCCATTGTCGCAACCGACACCCCCAGGAGACTCGGCGGATGCAGCCGCATGAAGACCATGGTCGATACGAAACCGGCCAGTGTCGGCGCTCCGATGAACAGACCCGCACCATAGCTTCCAAGCAGACCGATCGCCATCGCGCCGGCCCCCAGAGAAACAACCGCGCCCGCAACCCCGGCCATCAGCGTCGCCGCGCCAAACGCCCGACAATGCTCCTCTGAATGGCTTCCGGCCTTTTCCGATGGCGGCTGACGGCCTGGCACCGACGCACAGGCCAGAAAGAAGATCAGGTTGGCAAATGGCACGAAGAACAACAGCAGCAGCCAGCCCGAGAGCCTGGCATCGATCAGCCGGCGCACGGTCAACCAGAGTCCGATCCCGATGAAGGGCAACGCTCCGGCCCACATCGACAGATAGTAGCCCATTCGTCCACCGGGTTTGAACAGCGGCGCGTCGATCGGGCTGACGTAGTACATCAGGTGGAATGGCTGCCCCTACGCGGTGGAGATGGCCTGATCCAGCGCGAATTTGACCGCAAACAGCCCCACCCCCAGAGAGAGATACGGTAAACGATCCAGCGGTCGGGATATCCACGAGAGCTTCATCTTGCCCGTCCTTCTCGACTGGCTGCCAACCGGGAAAAACCAAGTGATTCTGTCCCCCCCGCAGGCGCCTGCCCGTTGACCCGCGAGTGTCGCGGTGACCGCTACTTCTTGATCTTGGCCGGGGAGTACTTGCGGGCGTCTCGCTGGGTTCCCAGGTGGGTCTGGATGATGATGCCCTGCGAGCGAGAGAGGTTGACCATCGCCTTCTTGTGTGAGATCACCGCCTCCAGATAACTCAGCTGCTGGCGGGCTAGATCCTGCTCGTAGTCCAGCACGATCTTGTTCGTGGACCGCCCCTGCTTGAATCGCGCCAGCTCGGCATCGAGCTGCTTCTTGGTCAAGTCCCGGGACTCCTTGGCTGTCTCGATCCGCTGCAAGGTGGAAGCCACTCCACGTGTCGACTGGCGGACCTCGAGCACGATCTGCTTCTCGATGTGCTCGAGATCGATCTGTGCTTTCTGCAGTTCGGCCTTGGCTTTCTGGAAGTCGCCCTTGGCCTTGCGGTTTCCCAGGGGCACCTCGACGACCAAGCCCACCTCCCAGCTGAACAAATCGAAGTCGAAGACCTGGTTGTTGGCCGAACCGAAATTACTGCCTACGCCCTGGTAGCCGGCCTTTCCCTGGAAGTCCAGTCGAGGCAGCAGCAGATTTCGACTACGCCGGTAGGCCAGGTAGAGTGACTCGAACTGTTTTTTTGCGCGGGCATAATCCGGCCGGCCGACCATCGCGGTCTTGACCAGGTCCGGCAGATGCAGTCGGGCCGCCTTATAGTCGAGTGCCTCGGTCGGCAGAAGCGTGACGCGGGTGTAGAAGACCTCGTCCTGAGGCAAGATCAACTTCTTCAGCTGATCTTCGACGTCGAGAATCTGCTGATTTACCTGAATAACCCGCTCCTTCCGCTGCGCCACACCAACACGGGCGCGCAACACATCGAGCTGGCTGACCAGACCCCGCTTGAGTCTCTCTTCGTTGATCTTGAGCAGGGCCTGCGAGCGCTCCAGCGAGGCCAACTGGATTTCCTTGCTGCGGATCGAGAGGGCCAGATCCCAGTAGGCGTTCAGAGCTTCTGAAACGGCCTCACGTATCGCGTCCTCGACACTGAGCTGGGCGATCTTGCGCGAGAGCTCGGCGATCCGAATCGCGGCCATGTTGAACTCGACACCGAACCCCTGAAGCAGGGGCTGGTTTAGCCGCAACTCGAAGCGGTTGGTCCAGGACGGATTCATCACCGAGAAAAACGAGCTGAACAAGCTGTCCTCGCCCTCCGCAGAATCGGCGTCGGTTCCCTGAGAGCTGTAGACCAGTTCGAGCGTCCCGCCCGTTCGCACCTTTTTGCGAAGACCAAGCTCGAAGAGTCGGGTCTTGGTCGTGGTCTTGGAGTCGGTCTCCGACCCACTGCCGAAGAAGCTGAACAGGGAGCTGCCTCCCGTACTTCCGCTCTCCGACTCTTCATGACTCAGCTTCGCAGAGCCGAAAAGCACTGGGTCGAACTCCGCCTTGGCCTTGCGCAGATCACCCTCGGCGATGACTGGATCGAGTCGACTACGCCGGATGGCGCTATTGTTGCGGAAGGTCAGCAACGCAACATCGCGCAGCGAGAGCCGCAGCGGGCGGACCTTGGTTGCCCGCGAACTCGGTTTCGCGCCCTTGCCCTGCTTCTTGTCTTCGGCGCTGGCCATCCCACCCACCATCAGGACGAGGCCCAGCACCATCAGCCTACAAATCACCCTTGCACTCTCCGAGCATCTCCCGGCAATCAATGCAATCCATGGTCTGGTTTGCAGTTCCTCCTATTTATAGTTTCACCACCAGCCTGGGTCGAGCGCAAAATCAACTAGCTACAGCTTTGGCACAACAGGTCGTATTCCTCCGCGAGAAGCCGGCGTGCTGCCCGACGAGCCCGCTCGCGGCGGCGCAGCTTGCGCCGCCTCTTGGCCTCGACAACCGCCGGATGGTCCTCGGTCTTCTCGTCTGCCAGATCGACGGACTCGAGCAGCTGGTCGCTCTCCTCTTCCACCGCTGCGAGATCTTGTGAGCTGAGCGGTCGAACCGGCACGGCCAGCGGCTCCGACCCAGGGGTGTAGCGCAATCCTAGCCCACGATCCGAATGACAACGGCGACAGCGCCCCTTGCCTCTGAGCCACACCTCCTCGAGCAGCGCCCGCACCTGATCCTCGTGGTGGGCTTGCATCGCGTGCGCATCTCCCAGACTGGCCTCGTCGGGGGTGGGCTGCAAGATCTCCGGCAACTCGACCTCCCCCATGGTTTCCAGCAAGCGT
>CAZANL010000221.1:0-7311 GCA_964486115.1 uncultured Planctomycetota bacterium | reverse complement strand
CCTGGGCGCCTGTTTCTCGAACAACTCGATGGTCACCTCGCTCGGCGGATCGTCGCCGACCTGGAACTTGAGCTTGACCCGTGGGTTCTTGTGTTCAGTCTCCTTGGTGTCTTGTGCGAGTGCGAGCAGTGGTGAGCCGACAAGCAGTACAGCTAGTAATAGTCTGGTCATGAGTCTGTCTCCAAGGGGTGAACGGTGGAGCTTACCACTGGTCCGGCTACTTTTCACCCTTCAGCGCCTCGTCCAGTGCGTCGCCTAGTTTCTTCCGGTCAGGAACCGGTTTGCCCAGATGTTTGTCGAAAAAGCGTAGGACCCGAGCCGCGAGCGACGCGTGGTGACCTCGTAGTCCATGGGTCCCTCCCGGGACGGTGATCAGGGTGCTCTCCAAGCCCTGCTTGCGCAGGGCGGCGTGAAACCGCTGCGACTGTTCGAGCGGGACGACGCTGTCAGCTGTCCCGTGGGCATGTAGAAAAGGCGGATCGTCTGCTGTGATGTGAGTGGTGGCCGACGCGCTGCGGGCCAGATCGATCTTCTCCAGCACGGGACCACCGAGCAGCAGCGGGCGCGCGGTTCCCTTGCTGGGGTCGAGCGTCAGATCGGCCGGTGCGAAGTAGCTGGCCACTGCCGTGACGCGACTGGAGTGCGTCAGCTTGTTCGTCCGGCCTTCGAATTTATCGATGCCTCCCGAAGTGCCGAGAAACGCGGCCAGGTGAGCTCCTGCAGAGGCCCCCCAAACGCCGATCCGCTCCGGCTCGATGCCGTAGGTCGTTGCGTTGGCCCGCAGCCAGCGAATCGCGGCCTTACAGTCGTGAATCTGAGCCGGCCAGATCGCCTCTCCGCTGAGCCGGTAGTTGATCGATACGCAGATATATCGGTTGGTCTCGGCCAGCGGGGTCAGAAAATATATCCCCTCGGCCTTGTCCTTGCCGCGCCAGCCGCCGCCGTGGATCCAGACCACGACCGGCAGCTTCCTGCTCGCGGGGCGCAGGGGTTTGTAGAGGTCCAGCTTGAGGGAGCGTCCGCCTGAACGGCCGTAGGTGATGTCCTTGATCGCCGTCACGTTCTTGGGGGTCCGACCTCGGCTGGACAGGTTTCGTCGCTGAGCCTGGGCTGTGGCGATGCCGATCGGCATCGCGGCAACCAGGATGAGCCAGCTATGCCTGCGCAACATTTTAGCGATCTCCCTGTACCCGGGGCGGCGGACCTGCTGATTGAACCCGTCGGTGTGCGATTTGTTCCGTCACTGGGTCGACTCTGTAACCCACTGGAGGTAGGCCGGCAGCCCCTCGGCGATCGGCAGGGAGACGATCTCCGGCACCTCGTAGGGGTGGATCGACTGGACCTTGTCGGCCACCGCCCCGAAGGCCTGCGACGTGGTCTTGCAGACCAGGAGGAACTCTTCGTCCTCTTCGATGGCGTCCTTCCAGCGGTAGACCGAGCTGATCGGCCCGATGATGTTGACGCAGGCGACGAGTCGGTCGCCAACCAGCGTCTGCGCGATCTGCTGACCGACGGTGCGGCTGGGGACGGTGATGAAGACGACGACGTGTGAACTCATGGCGGGAGCGTATCATCCCGCGGTCCTTTTTTCCGTGGGGAAGAAAAGAGTTCCACCAGCGGGGCGAACGGAATTCGGGCCTCATGTTCCTCAAGTCATACGGAGAGAACATCTTATGGGTTTGGCGGTGTGCCTGGCACACTCTTTGCAACCCGGCCGCACATGGATTACGGGCTCTATCTTTCCACTGCGGGGGCATCTGTTCAGGATGCTCGAGTCGATTCGATCACCAACAACCTCGCTAACCTCCATACCCCCGGCTTTCGCAAGCTGATACAGAGCTTCATCGAGCGGCCGGTCGAGTCGAAGGAGGACGGTGGACACCCTTTCAAGGAAGAGCCGCTGCTGGACAAGATCGGCGGCGGGGTCTTTTTCCACCGCACGCGAGTCTCGCGCCAGTCCGGACCGGTCGAGCAGACCGGTCGGCGTAGTGACGTTGCGATCAAGGGCCCCCGAGGCTACTTCGGGATTCAGAAGGACGGTGAGAGGTTCTACACGCGAGCCGGTAACTTCGTTATCGACAAGACCGGGCGGCTGTTGACCCCTGGCGGCTTCAACGTTCTCGACCGGAGCGGTAACCCGATCAGCCTGGAGAACCCCGTGACCGACGGCTTCGCCAGTCGGCTGATGCTACGAGACTTTCCACGAACGGCGGAGGTCGCCAAGCGGGCCGGCAACCTGCTGCAGTTCAAGGGGGAGGGAACCGACCTCGACCCGACGGATCGAGTGGTCGAGCGGCATCTCGAGAAGTCCCCGGTTTCGCCTGTTGCGGAACTGGTCGCATTGATCAAGGCCCACCGTGGGTATGAAGCGAACACACGCATGATCCAGGCTCAGGACGAGGCGCTTGGCGGGATCATCAGTCTACCGAGACCGAGGTAACAATGGGGATCAGAGCTCTCCACACCGCTGCGACTGGCATGCAAGGCCAGCAGACGGGTATCGATGTCATCGCGAACAACCTGGCGAATGTCAACACCGTTGGCTTCAAGAAGCAGCGAGCCGATTTCGAAGATCTGTTCTACGCCCAGCTCAGCCGCGCGGGCACGACCGACCAGGACTCAAACGAGCGGCCCGTGCCTGTCGAGGTGGGACATGGTGTCCGACTCTCCGGCACACCACGGATGTTCAGTCAGGGGGCCTTCCGCAACACCGAGGGCGAACTGGACCTGGCGATCCAGGGGCGAGGCTTCTTTCAGGTCACGGTGCTCTCCGACACCGCCCCCAACAATACGGCCTACACGCGCGCTGGCAACTTGACAGTCGACTCCGAGGGCAGCCTGGTGACCCAGGACGGCTACAAGGTCGAGCCGGCGATCACGGTGCCGGAGAATACCGTCGGCATTACCGTGTCGCTAGACGGGGTGGTCTCGGCCGTGATCCAGGGCCAGGCGGCCGCGCAGAACATCGGCACACTGGAGCTGGCGAGCTTTATCAACCCGGGTGGGCTGGAGGCGATCGGTGACAACCTGTTCATCGAGACCGACGCCTCAGGCAATGCCACGACGGGTACTCCCGGCAGTCCGGGATTCGGTGTCTTGCGCCAGGGGTTTCTCGAGGAGGCCAACGTCAACGTCGTCACCGAGCTGGTCCAGCTGATCAACACCCAGCGGGCCTACGAGGTCAATGCCAAGAGCATCGAGACAGCAGACCAGATGCTTCGGACCGCAAACAGCATCAAGCGATAATAAATGACAAGATTTCATCTTCTGGCGCTCAGCTGCGGACTCTGGCTCGTCTGTGCTGCCGCGGCCGAGCCGTTCACCCTGGCCGTCAAGTCGGATGTGTCCGTGTCGCGGGGTTACGTGTCACTGCTCGAGGTCTGTGGGGTGAGTGGGGCATCGCAGGACGACCTGGCTCGTCTTCGCAGGGTCTATCTGGGCAAGGCTCCCGGAACATATTCTCGCGAGTACATCCGGTTTCGTCTGCGACAGGCTGGGGTCGAGCCCGCCCGGTACCGCTTCTCCGGTGCCGAGCTGGCGGTGGTCAAGCAAGGGGCGCCCAAGCCGGAACCCGTCGATTCAAAGGATCAGTCCGCAGACAGAACGCGGACCTGGACCGTTGATGAGGCCCAGCGCGAGATCGAGACCGCACTGAGTGAACATCTGCGTGCTGCGCTCGGCAAGCAGCTCAAGCAGGTGGTGATCACCATCGAGAACCTGGCGTACGAGGCCCGGCGGGTGGCCAATCGGGGCGTCGCCCGCTTGAGTGTGGTGCGCAGCGGTAAGGCCTTCCCCGGTGTGGTCCGCGTTCCGGTCGCTTTCTGGGATTCGCGAGGAAAGCGGTTTTTCAGATACTTCAACTGTCGGGTCCGGTACAGCCGGATGGTGTTGGTCGCGACGCGCGATCTGGCACGTGGCTCCCGGCTGTCGAGCAGCGACGTGGTGTTGCGTTCGCTGCCCCTGGACTCGAAGACCAAGGGAGTCCTGGACGACAAGAGCAAGCTGGGAGCCTGGGAGGTTGGCAGCCGGGGGCTGCGGGCAGGCGAAGCGCTGACCTTCGCCCGGCTCAAGCGGTCGATGATGATCAAGAACAACGATCTGGTTGATGTCGAGTTCGTCGGTGACGGTTTCAAGCTGACGATCAAGGGCCGCGCCCAGCGCGGTGGGTCGATTGGGGATCGTATTCCCGTGCTGAATCTGAACAGCAAGAAGTCGTTCCTGGCCGAGGTGGTTGGTGTGCGACAGGTCCGGCTGGATAGGAGAACCCGCAAGCAATGAAAATGCCGATGAGTGGGGGGCTGGTGTTGGCGTTGACGCTGGTGATTGCGCCCTGCGCCGCTGCGCAGTCGTTGTTCAAGAAGGATCAGTCGACCAAGGTTGCCCCACAGCCGCAGCGGCGCCCTCTGCAGACTCTGTTCAACGACTTGACTCCGGAGAAGAAGATCTGGCGCAAGCACGACCTGGTCACGATCATGGTCGTCGAGAACACGCAGAGTTCGGTGCGGACCAACACCTCGATTCGCAAGGAAACCGAGGTCCAGGCCGAACTGAACAACTGGGTCCGGCTCAAGAAGAAGGGTGGGATCTTGGGGTACGACGTTCTCAATGCCGAGCTGCCGACACCCGCGCCCAAGGTGGACTTCGAGGCCGAGTACGAACGGATCGGTAGCGGGCAGGCGCGCCGGCAGTTTGCGCTAAAGGCCGCAATCACGGCCGAGGTCGTCAAGGTCCTGCCCAACGGCAATCTGGTGATCGAGGCGCGCAAGACCCGTCAGGTCGACGACGACAGCGAGACGATGGTCCTGACCGGAGTTATCCGGCCGAAGGACGTGAGTACGACCAACTCGATTCTGTCTCAGAGGGTGGCTCGGCTGACCTACAAGTACATCGGCCGGGGGACGACCTACAACGCTCAAAAGGCAGGGCTGCTCGGCAGGCTGGCTGAGTACCTGTGGCCATTCTAGTGGGGTTTCCGATGAAGCGAACCATGCTGCTGTTCGTGCTGGCTGTGACGGTTCTGCTGGCGCAGTCGGCAGCCGCTCAGCGGATCAAGGACATTGCCTCGATCCAGGGGGCGCGGGAAAACCATCTCAAGGCGATCGGGATGGTGGTCGGGCTCAACGGGAGCGGGGACTCAGCGGGGGCGCTTTCCACCCGCCCGCTGGCCAACATGCTGAATCGTCTCAACTTGAACGTGTCGGCGGACAAGATCAAGTCACGCAATGTCGCACTCGTGATGGTGACCGCCATGCTTCCGCCGTTCACCCGGCCCGGCAAGACGATTGACGTCACGGTCAGCTCGCTGGCCGACGCCAAGAGTCTAGCGGGCGGTGTGCTTTTGCCGACCTACCTGCGCGGTCCCGGTTTTCGTGACGAGACGGTCTACGCCGTGGCGCAGGGTAACGTGTCGGTGCCCAAGACCCACGGGACTAACGGGTCGATCACCAACGGGGCGATCGTCGAAGAGTCGATCAAGACACAGCTCACGGTCGGGGGCAAGGTGGTTGTCCTGCTCGACAAGCCAGACTTCACCACGGCCCAGGTGGTGGCCAACAACCTGAACAACGAACCCGATCTGTATGGCCAGAAATTCTGGCAGGATCGCGCCCTGCGACTGCGGCGTGGTGAGCGTCTGAGCGATCCGCCGCCAATCGCGAGGGCGGTCGATGGGGCCAAGGTCGAGATCATGATCACTCCGGCGTTCCAGAACAACGTCGTGGGTTTTATCTCTGTCGTCGAGCAGGTCTCGGTGACGGTGCACAACGAAGCCCGGATCGTCATCAACGAGCGGACGGGCGTGGTGATCATCAACTCGCACGTGCGTGTGCGGCCGGTTGCGATCGTGCATCCGACCGTCACGCTCAACGTGCCTCCGCCGGCAGGCGCTCCCCAGACGGTGGTCCCGCTGGGGGTCGCGCCGACGACTCAGCTGCAACAGATCATCGACGGTCTGAATGCGATGCGGGTCACGCCGAAGGATCTGATCGACATCATCAAGGAACTGAAGGCCGCCGGGGCGATTCAGGCCAAGGTGATCCTCCGATGACCGATCTGCTCGTTGCCCGGGCCGGACTGGCCGACGCCCGGATTCGCGGTCTCGAACAGGACACCAGGCTCTCGCCCCAGCAGGACAAGGCGCTGCTGCAGCAGGCACAGAAGTTCGAGGGTTTTCTGCTGAACATGCTGATGACCTCGATGCGCAAGACGATCCACAAGTCGAAGATGCTGGATGGTGGGCAGGCGGAGCAGATCTACACCGGCATGTTCGACAAGGCCGTGACCGAGCAAGCAAGTAGCGTGGGACAGGGCATCGGCATCGCGCAGATGATCTACGACCAGCTGGCTCCGCTGGCGCGGCAGAGCAAACAGATCGCGGGCCAGTTGGGGTTACAAAAAGATGCAGAAGGGACTCCGAATGACCGATAACAACAGCGTAATGATTCCTGTTGCACAGAGGCGGAACGGCGGCGTGTCGGCCGAGCGTTTGCCGGAGCTTGGAGGGACGGCATTGGACAAGCGGCCCCTGATCGAACTTCTCGATATCCTTGAGGCCCAGGAGACCACGTATCACGAACTGCTGAGCGTCACGGAAGCCAAGCGCGACGCCATGGTGGCGGTGGATGTCGGCGGTCTGGAGGCGGTGCTCGAGCGAGAGGAGGGGGTGGTTGCCAGGCTGAATGAGCTGGAGAACCATCGGATGGACTCGGTCGACCTGCTCAAGGCTCGCTGGGGCATTGCGCTGGAAGACCAGCTGGACCTGAACGGTATTCTGGGGCGCGTCCCGCAAGATGAGGTGAGCAAGCGCTTCGCCGAGGTGCGGGACACCCTCAAGCAGTTGTCCGAGCGCTGCAAGCAGCTCAATGATCTGAACCAGCAGCTGGTCGATCAGTCGCTATCCCACATTCACCAGTTCCTTTCGCTGCTGGTTGGCGAGCCGCGCTCAGAGACCTACAGCCGCCGGGGCCAGTCAAAAGAGGCAAAGGGACGGCTGATGGTTGACCGTCAGGCTTAAGGGGGCGGAGCCCCCGGGCAACAGGAAAGGAATCCTATGGGATTGTTCGATTCACTGAAGATCGGCGAGTCGGCCCTTCGGAGCCAGCAGGTCGCTCTGCAGACCGTTGGACACAACATCTCCAACGCGACGACCGAGGGCTATACGCGCCAGCGTGTCGTCTTCCAGACCACACGGCCGCAGGATCTCGTCTTCGCACACCTGGGTACCGGTGTGCAGGTGGCCAAGATCGAGCGCGTGATCAACCAGTCCCTCGAGACCGCGATCCAGGATGCGAAGGCCGAGCAGGGCAGCCTGCA
>CAZANL010000220.1:0-7329 GCA_964486115.1 uncultured Planctomycetota bacterium | reverse complement strand
CATGGTGCAACGCCGGAACGAGCAGTATCGCTGCGACGTACGTCGCGAGCAAGACCAGCGTCGCTATGCGTCTGCGTGCCCTTCCCATCGCTACTACTAGAACCGCGTGGGCTAGCGATGTCAAGGTGTACCTGATTGGTGCGACGGCGCGAATCGTCAATGGAGCATAGAACACTCAATCCGCCGGCTGCTGTCGCCCGTCAGCGTACTGGAGACCGCCCTGCAGTTTCTTCATGCAGCCGCAGCAGCCCGAGGATCTGCGTCACTCTGGAACGGCAGATCCCCTCGCGCTCGCCGATCATGGCGTGCGTCAGGGATGGGTCCTCGTCCAGCATTCGCCGGTACTCGATGGCCCTGTTGAGCAGCGTCGTTGCTCTGGATGCGGGCGCATCACCCAGCTCAAACGGGTGGTGGGGAAGGTAGGCCTGGAGTCGCTTCCGGTGGCGGCTGCGCCAGAAGGCCAGTGTCCGAACTGGATTGGCGGGAAGCGCCTTTTCGCGTTCAGTGTCGAGTTCGGGGAGCCAATTTGAATTCCACCGATCTGACCCCAGGTTGGTGAACATCGGCCCCGCGAGAGACGACTCGGCGGGGCCGTTCGCATTTCGGGACCCCACACCGACTTGCGACCGCCCCCCCTCGACGCCCTTCCTCCTGTTTCGATCCGTCGAGAGCTCTCAGCGAACGAGAAGGCCCACCTTCTCCTCCGCTGACCGAGCGAAACGGCCGAGAGCTCTCAGACTCTCTGTTTCCCACCCCCCGGTTGGTTAACACCTTTGTCCCCTTCCCTTACCGGGGGTGACACTTCACTGTCCCTTCCGGTAGGTATCCGACGACAGAGAAACGGATCACGGAAGGAGGACAAGATGGTGAGCCACCGGGACCCAGCAGCGATGACCCCCCAAGAGCGGTTCAACGAGGTCGCCGCCATCCTGGCCAAGGGATACCTGCGTTACAGGAAGCGGCGGCACCTCGAAGATGCCGCCTCGAGCCCGACGCCCAAGACCCCGCCTCCGGAAGGTACCGGCCCCGGCGAAAGCCGGTAGTCGAAAGGAGGTCGGGATGGAACCGACGATCGCGAGGGAGATCCGGACTCTGCAGAAGATGAGCGTCCGCGAACTCAGGGAGAAGTACGGCGAGCTGTTCGACGAGCAGCCGAGGTCCCACAACCGCCAGTTCCTCTTCCGCCGGATCGCCTGGCGGATCCAGGCGCTGGCCGAGGGGGACCTCACCGAGCGTGCTCGCCGGCGCGCCGCCAAGCTGGCCAACGACGCGGATCTCAGGATCCGCGCCCCGAAGAACGGCAACGGCGACGCCACCGCTAGTCCCGATGGCGAGTTGACGGTGGTGGATACCCTCTACCCCGATCTCGACCCGCGCCTTCCCATGCCCGGAACGATCCTTGTGCGCGAGTACAAGGGCAGGAAGATCCGGGTGAGGGTCCTGCCCAACGGCTTCGAATACGAGGGCGAGCCCTACGGCTCGCTCACCGCGGTTGCCCGCAAGGTGACCAAGGCCCACTGGAACGGCTTCGTCTTCTTCGGCCTGTCCAACAGGAAGAAGGGAGGCCGCTCGTGACCGCAACCGCGAACAAGCGCAGCCGACCCACAGCTCCGGCCGTCCGCTGCGCCGTCTACTGCCGCAAGTCGACCACCGAAGGCCTCGAGCAGGAGTTCAACTCCCTCGACGCCCAGCGCGAGTCGGGCGAAGCGTACATCGCCAGCCAGAAGCTCGAGGGCTGGACCTGCCTCCCCGACCGCTACGACGACGGCGGCTTCTCTGGCGGCAACATGGACCGCCCCGGCATGGTCCGGCTCCTGGCGGACGTCGAGGCCGGCAAGATCGACTGCATCGTCGTCTACAAGGTCGATCGCCTCAGCCGCTCCCTGCTCGACTGATTCGCAAACGAGTCTTCCTTCACGATCGCATTGCTTGGGTCAGCGACAATGCTCAGGGAGAAGCATCGGCACTTGTCCTTTTCGTGCACCCCGACTTCCGGCTGGCTGATCAGCGCCGCCAGCTGGTCTTGACGCTGCTTGCGCTGGTGGAAGGTCATCTGCATTGTGGACATACCCCGATTGTAGCGCAACCTGACCGCTTGCCAACGGCCCGGGTCGAGGAGCCTGCCGGTGCGAGAAGGCGGAGGGCGAGGTCGGCTCGCCGCGCTCACTCCCCTGGTCGTGCGGCTCGCGGCCAGGAAGCCAGCCTGGTCAGGGGGTCGCTGATCAGCGCCCAGGCGCGCAGGATGTCGGTGTGGGCTCCGTCCGCGCGGATCGCCAGCTACTCGCGGGCCATTCGAGAGCGCCCGCACTATGCGGTGGCGTACATGCTTAGCGCCTGTCCGGCGTCACAACCCTGGACTCGCCACCCGACTGCGCGGCGTGCAGCCGCACCAGGAACCCCATGCTGCCCGCTGTACCCACCATGTGGCTGGTGCCGTGGTAGATCTTGCCCTGCTCGTCCTTGACCGGGTAGTTGGTCCAGCGCAGCCCCTTCCCGTCCCGCTGGGCCAGCCGGAGCAGCGCCCGGCCGACCTTCCCCGCGTGGTCCAGGTACTGCCGCTTGCCGGTCCGGCGGTGCAACGCCAGGTAGTACTGGCCGATGCCGGTCGCGCCGCAGCACAGCGACGGGCTGTAGAACTTCTCGAATCCGCGGTCGGCGATCCAGGCGGCGCCCTTCTCCGCCGTCTCCAGGTAGCGCTTCTCGCCGGTGATCCGGTGCAGCAGCAGGAACAGGTAGCCGGTTCCGGCCGGGCCGTGGCACCAGCCGGCCAGGTAGCGCTTGGTGGCCTTCGGCGCGTGGTGGTACCACTTGCAGCCGGCCCCGTCGGCGACGGCGTGGTCGATCAGCCAGCGGGCGCCCTTGCGCGCGGCGGCCAGGAAGCGCGGCTTGCTGGTCGCCTGGTGCACGCGGGCCAGGTAGTAGGCGATGCCGGCGGTCCCGTGGGAGAAGTTGGGGTAGATCCGGCCCTTCATCGCCGTGCTGGAGGGCCACTGCAGGGTCTTGCCCCCGTCGGCCGGCCGGCCCACCGAGATCAGGTGGTCGGCCGCCTTCACCGCCGCCTCGAGGTAGGGTGCGTGCCGGGTGGCGACGTGCAGCTCCAGCAGGAACAGCCCGATCCCGGCGCCGCCCGAGATGATGTCATACCCCGCGGAGTCCCAGTGCCAGCCGGTCTCCGTGCGCTTCGCCGTGGCCAGGATCCAGTCGGCCGCCTGGCGCGCGGCCTTCCGGTAGGCCGGCCGGTCAAGCTCCCGGCCCAGCGTCAGCAGCGCCCAGCCGATGCCGGCCGCGCCGGTGTACAGGCCCGGCGTCCGCCGCTCGTAGGTCTGTCCGCGCCGCTCGAAGGTGATCTTCCAGGAGCGCCCCTGTTCGGTCACGTCGCTCGTCGCCATCAGGTAGCGCGCGCCCTGGTCGATCGCCTCGAGCAACTTTGGGTCGCGGGTCGCCCGGTGGAGCGCGAGCAGGTCGAGCAGCACGCCGGCCGCCCCGCTGTAGAGATCCTGGCCGCAGCGCTTCTCGCCGCCGTACTCCGGCCACCGGCGACGCTCGCCGTCCTTCGAGGCCCGGCTCGCGGCAAGCAGCCAGCGCGCCGCCTCCCGCGCCGCTCCCAGCGGTCCGTCGTCGAAGGTCAGCCGCAGCTCGAACCCGGCCTCCCGCTGCTTGCCGCGCGGGATGTCTACCTGCACGTGCAGGTACCGCCGGCCGCCCCAGGACTCGATCGCCGTGGTCGGGAACCCGGTGACGATCTTCCCGCGGCGGCCCTTCGCGCTGACCGACACCGGCCGGCGGTTCCAGCCGTCCGGCAGGACGACGGCACAGTGCAGCTTGCCGTTCATCCCGCGCACTCCGCCCAGCCCGCTGCGGAAGATGTTGGTGAAGCTGCCCCGAATGTCGTCGTTGGCCGGCCGCAGGATCAGCGTCCGGTGCTCCCGGCCCCAGAAGGCGCGGACCACGGGCGACGCGGCCGCGCGCTTCAGCGGCCGCATCGAGGGATCGCCGAACAGCACCCGGGCCGCCGCCCCGCGGAGCATGATCTGCTCCACCGGCAGCCGCTTGCGCACCGCCCCGTCGACATACGGGTGCAGCGGCAGCTTGCCCCGTCCCGAGAGGACCAGCAGGTCGTAGCCGTGCTTGACCGCGCGGCCCAGCGAATCGCCCGTGGTCATCAGCCGCTCGAACTCCTGCATCGCCGTTATCCCGTGGTCCGGATCGAGCGCGCCGAAGAAGGCCTTGACCTGTTTGAGCAACTGCAGGCAGAACGAGTCCTCCGGCTCGAGGTCGCGTCCCTGGACCTTCGCCTTGCCCAGGCTCCGGTCGTAGGACCGGCGGACCACGCCGGTGTAGCAGGCGCCGCCGAAGACGATCGCCGGACCGAGCTCGAGCTTCTTCAGGTCGGCCGCCCGCAGGGAGTCGACGATCCGCTCCGGCGCCCCGTGGCCCCAGTAGCGCAGGATGCCGCAGCCGCGCAGGTCGGTGGCCCGGGCCTTGATCCGGTCCAGCCCCTTGTGGTGCAGGGTGGCCGTCTCGAAGCCCTTGATCCACGGCTCGCTGTTGGGGCGGAACTGGTCGATGCTCGACGGCCCGAACTCGAGCAGCTTGCGCGGCAAGGGTCTCTCCTGGGCGGCCGCGATCCGGTCGATCCAGGCCGAGAGGTCGGCCGCGGTCTGGCCGGTGAGGAAGCCGTAGGCCAGGTCGACGAACGGGTCGTCGTCGAGCGCGGCGGCCCAGGCCAGCACCCGGTAGTGGAAGTTGATGTCGATCGTCTCCGGCCGCAGCACGAAGGTGGCGTAGGTCGGGCCGAGCTGGCGCAGCTTCTGCGTCAGGTCGGTCAGCCGGGCGAAGCGCAGGATCTTCGCCTTGCGCAGCCGGGCCAGCTTGCGGGCCGCCGCGTGGTACGGGTCGTCGTCGGCCAGGTTGGTCAGCACGACGTGGCCACCGCCCGCGCGCGGCAGCCCGGCCCGCTTTCCGGCCGGGAAGATGAACCAGCCGGTGTCGGCGGCCGGCTTGTTGCTCTGGGCCGTGTAGCGCTTCAGCCAGCGCCGGGCGTAGTCCACGCTGGAGTGCTTGGGGTACTGCTTCAGGAACCGGCGCAGCGCCTGGATCGCCGCCGGCCTGTCGCCGGCCCGCCCGTGGCAGGCCCAGAGCCAGAAGGCGGCGTGACCGCCGGTGACCCAACGGTGCTTGGCGTGCTTGTCGATCAGCCGCTGGTAGGACCGGGCGGCCTCCGCGAACTTGCCGCCCTTCCACTGCGCCCGGGCCCGGTCGAGCAGGTCGTCGCCACCGTCGGCCCAGGCTGGAATGCTCCAGACCAACACGAGAATGATGCCGGCGATTCGAATCATCGAGAGACTCCTATCTATCTGCGAGGCAGCCTCGCTCGCAACGCGGCGGCGTGCTGGCTCAGGGAACTCCGGGGATGGTCACGGTCCAACCGGTCGAGGGTCTGGCGCGCTACGGCGTGCCGACCCAGGCGCAGCAGATAGACCGCCTTGAAGTAGAGGGAGTAGTCGACCGATGGATGCTTCGGATGGCGAGCGAGGAATCGATCGATGTGCCCGATCGCCTCGACGGTCCGGCCGAGGCGGCCGGCGCAGACCCAGCGGTAGAAGTGGGCGTTGCCGCCGGTCACCATCAGGTCCTTCGGCGTCTCGCGCAGCATGCGCTCGACGAGTGCCGCGCAGGTCTGGCTGTCCCGGGCGGCCCAGGCCTTGCGGAACGCGAGCACGAGCCCCGACGTCGGGCGGGACTCGAGCCGCGCCAGCCGCGCGCGGGCCACCGCGCGCAAGTTGCCCTCGACAGAGCGATAGGCGATGGCTGCCTCGGTCCGCCGGCCGAGCCGCTCTGCGTAGACGCCGACGAAGTAGCGGCAGTAGTCGGCGCGACGGCTGTCGGGGAAGCGCACACCGAACCCGCGCAGCGTCTGCAGCGCGCGGCCGGGCTGCCCGCGGTTGCCCTCGGCCGCAGCCTGGTAGAACAGCGCGGTCTCGGCCATCCGCGGGTTGCGCGCGCGGGCGGCGACGGCGAATCGTCCCGCCGCCTGCTCGTAGTGCCGGGCCTGCCAGTGCTCGAAGCCCTCCACGTACGCCGCTCGGGCCGTGGCCCTCGGCGCCGATCCGGAGAGCAGGTGGTCCCCCGCCGCCAGCCTGCGCGAGCCGTCGACCAGCACGGCGTAGCGGGCCTGGAGCCGTACGGCGTCCCCGTCCCGGGTCGCCGTGAATCGCCCCGTCGCCGCTCTCGGCCACCGCTTGCTGGCGCACGATGACGAGGTCCCCGGTCCGGATCCCGGCGCCGATCATGCTCTCGCCGTCTATCTCGAGAGCGAAGCAGCGTCCCCGCCCGGCGACTCGGCCTTCGACCAGCACCTCCACTCCGTTCATCTCCCACTCCCGTCGGCGATGGAAACCCGGCCATTTTAGACCTGACAGGCGGTAGGTCAATACCCGATCAGGGGAGAAGCGGCGGCCACAGATAGAAGGGAGTGAGAAAGCCTCCCGGACCGGTTGGAATGAAGGAACGAAAGGAGGGTGTCCTTTCGAACTCGCCGGCCGGGAGACCGCTACCCTTCTATCAGTTCGCCGGATCCGCGGCTCGGGTCTTCTTCCCCGCCAGGCATCGGCTCCCCGAACTCGCCACTGAACGCGAAAACGCGCTTCCCGCTAATCCCGTTCGGACGTTGGCCTTCTGGCGCAGTCGCCATCGGAAGCGGTTTCAGGTGTACCTCCCCCACCGTCCGTTTGAGCTGGGTGATGCGCCCGTGTCCCATGCAGCCGTACTGCTCGAGAGGGCAATCGAGTACAGGCGGATACTGAATGAGGACCCGACACTGACGCACGCCGCAGTCGCGGAGAGGGAGGGCGTCAGTCGGTCCAGAATCAGTCAGATCCTGATGCTGCTGCGGTTACCCGAGCACGTGAAACATGGGGTCCTTCACTCAGTGAAGCCGCAGCAGGTGACAGAGGCTCATCTTCGTACCTTACTTCGAGCTGAAGATCCTGAAGCCGCCTCTCAGCGGTTGGCAACCAGCTAGCGCAACTTCTCCAGCAGCCTCTTGCGCGCCCCCGCCCACCGCTCCACGAGCTTCACCTTCTTCTTCGCCGGGCACTCGCGGATGCGCAGGTCGATCGACGGGAAGTGCCGCCGGCTCAGATCTTCACCCCGCGCAGCTCCTTCCCGCGCACATCGATCCCCGCCTTCTTCAGGTTTCTGGCCAACGCCTTGATCTTCGCCGCTGACGGCTCAGGAAGCTGGACTTGCTTGGGGCGGCTATTGAAACCCAGCCAGACGTATTCCGGTGTCAGAGCAATCAGCCACGAGGTGAAGATGTCCGTGTCG
>CAZANL010000219.1:0-7344 GCA_964486115.1 uncultured Planctomycetota bacterium | reverse complement strand
GGCGTATCATGTAACCGAGCAGGTAGTTGGTCAGCATGAAGGTCAGTCGGTAAAATGCCAGCTCGCGGGGCCCGATATGTGGGTTGACGGTGCCCTTGTGGACCGCCAGGAATGCGCTGTTGAGGGATGTCAGCGAGAGAAAGTACCTGTCGTCCAGCGTGACCTTGCCGTCGCCCACCAGCTGCTCGAAGATCTCGGTTCCGGGGTACGGCGAGAAGATGTTGATCGACACCTCGTCCACACCCCGGATGGCCAGATAGAGTCCATAGCGCAGAGTCTGGTAGAGCAGCCGACGGGTCTCGTGAGGGAAGCCAATGATCAGGTTGGTGCGCAAGGTCAGCCCCTGTCGCTTGGCCTCGATGACCGATCGGGTGAAGGACTTCAGTTCGATGCGTTTCTTGATCAACTCGAGCGTCTTCTTCGACCCGCTCTCCGGTGCGTAGACCAGGTAGTTGCAGCCGGTCTCGCGTAGCAAGCCCAGCGTCTCGTCGTCCAGCGCTTCGCTGCGCGTGCCGGACGGCAAGGACCAGTTGAGCCGGATGCCACGCTCGATCAGCTTTTTGCAGAACGCGACAGTCCAGCGTTTCTTGGTGATGGCGGTCAGGTCGTAGAACTGCAACGCCGTGATATCGTATCGCTCGATGTAGAACTCGATCTCTGCGATCAGGTCGTCGACATCGCGCAGCGTGTAGCGTGTGGTCCACATCTGGGGGCTGGAGCAGAAGGTGCAGCGGTAGGGGCAGCCACGGGAGGCCATGATCGGCATGTCGCGTGCGCTGGCCACGCCGTAGGATTTGCCCGAGTTCCAGAAACGCTCCATGTACTGGTCGGGCCAGTCCGGCCAGGGCAGCTTCGAGATATTGGGAATCCGTGGCGCGCGCTCGGTTCGGCAGTAGCCGCCATCGGCGTCCAGCATTGAGAGGCTGCCGACTTCCTTCAGGGGCAGGCCCTGGCGGTGTTGCTCTATCAGCGCGTGGAACGTCTGCTCGCCTTCGCCGTGCACGATCACATCCAGCTCGGGGCAGTCGCGCAGACAATATTCCGCCAAGGCGGACGCGTGCTCCCCGCCCGCCACCAGTAATGCATCCTCAAAACGCTCGCGGATCCGTCGGATCAGGTCGCGATTGATCGGCCATTCCCCGGAGAACATCGTCGAGAAGCCGATCACCTCCGCGTCGGCCGGAATGCGCTCCATCAACGCTTCGAAGGTCAGGCCCTGACACTGGAACCCAGGATAGTCCTTGGTCGGCCAGAAGTTGTCCAGCCCCTCCCCGATCGCGTCGACGATCGTGGTCTGATATCCACACGCCGAGAGATAGGAGGAAATGTAAGCGAACGCGATGCAGGGTGTGGCTTCGTTGTTTATCGACCCATGCTGGGACAGGATCGGGCCACGAACCAATGCGACACGTGGTGGGCATTTGCTCATCTTGTAAATATACTACCTTTTTACAGACCGTTTGTCGTATTGGAGTGGCAGGTGGATATCAAGAGCGGGTTGCACCGGGCGCTGGAGCATCCGCTGCTGTTCTGGATCAGCCAGCGGTTGGGTGCGCAGACCGTTCGCGGGTATCGGGCGCTGATCCGTCAGCACGTCTGTATTGCCGAGGAGGAACGCGTGCTGGACATCGGCTGCGGCATCGGCGGTTTTCGGCCCGACCTCGGCGGACGATATTGCGGCATCGACATCAACGCCGACTACATTGCGAAGGCACGCCAGAAGCATCACGGGGAGTTCCGTCAGATGGACTGCAGCCGGCTGGACTTCGCCGACGTCAGCTTCGACCACGCGGTGACGATCGCCACCCTGCATCATGTCACCGACGCACAGGTGTTGGCGACGATCGCCGAGGCTCGGCGTGTGGTGGGGGCCGAGGGGAAGGTCCACATCATCGAGGCGATCCTGCCGCAAAATTCCAAGGCTTGGCTCAAGCGTTGGATTTTCAAGAATGACCGGGGCCAGCACATCCGGACACTAGATCAGCTGACGGCCCTGCTCGAGCAGCGCTTCACTCTGTCCAGCGTTGCCGCACAGGCTGGTTTTCCGCACGACACCTGCTACATCGCGGTGGCTCCCTGACGGGCGTGTTGCTCCGGGTCCTGACCTGGAGCTTCGTTTTGGCAGGGTGGTGGTCATCAGGCTGCCTCGACTGAAGAAATGACCACTCATCCCAGGTTACCCGAGCCCTGATGCCACAGCCGGAAGGCGAGCAGCGTCCAAAGTTTTTTACGCTCGTCCCGCTTGCCCGACAGATGTGCGGCCACCAGCTTCGCTACCGTCTCGGGTGCGAAGATGCCCTCTCGTCGCAATGTGTCGGGGCCCAGCAGCTGTTCGATCAGCGGGCGCAGTGGGCAGCGGAGCCAGGCGGCGACCGGAAACGGGAAGCCGTGCTTGGCGCGCTGGAGAATCTCCGCGGGCAGCACACCGGCGAGCGCTTTGCGCAAGACCTGCTTGCCGCCGCCCCAGCTGCCGCGGCCGGGCGGAGGCTGCCGTTCGGCCCAGGTGACCAGCCGATGGTCCAGGAACGGCGTTCGCAGCTCGAGTGACTGCGACATGCTGGCCCGGTCGGCTTTGGCCAGCAGGTTGTCCTGGAGATAGGTCTGGATATCGAGCCGTCGGGACAGCTGCCAGTCCGGCCCGGTTCCAGCCAGGCGCCAGCAGTCGCGTACCTCTTCTAGTGGGTCGCCGATCTCGTGTAGATACTCGGGGGTCAGCAGTGCGCCCAGCTCGCTGGGGGCGAAGGAGCCCATCCAGAGCACGTGACGCTCGGGGTTCGTGCGGTGTGCCCCCCGCACGAACCGCTTGAGCTTGAAGTCCAATGAGAAATAGCGCAGCGAGGCTGGCAGGGCGCGCACCATCGGTGCCACGATGCAGGGGCCGATCGGGCCGAGACCCCGATAGCAGGAGGCCCAGCGATGGGCCAGATAGGTCGGGTAGCCGCCGAATAACTCGTCGCTTCCCTCGCCGCTGAGTGCGACGGTCACATGCTCGCGCGCGAAGCGGCACAGCAACGTGGTGGGCAGCAAGCTGGCGTCGCCCAGTGGTTCGTCGCTCAGCTGGTGCAGCTGGTGCACCAGCGCCAGCGCTTCTGCGGGATCGAAGCGCTGCTCGAGGTGCTCGGTGCCGAGGTGGCGGGCCACGCTGCGCGCGTGGTGTGACTCGTCGAATGAGCTGTCCTCGAAGGCGATGCTGAAGGTGCGCACCGGGTTGCCTTCGCGAAGCGCCATCGCGGCCACCGCGCTGGAATCGATGCCGCCGGAGAGGAAGACGCCAACCGGTACGTCCGCGACAAGCCGCCGGCGCACGCTGTCCTCGAGCAGTTCGAGCAGGCCGCGGTCCCCCTCCAGTGAATCGGGGGGCGGATCGAACGGCAAGTCCCAGAAGCGTCCCATCTGCTCGCCCTGTCGGTCGACGCGCAGCCAGCTCCCGGGGGGTAGCTTCTGCACACCCTTGAGGATCGCCCGCGGAGTCGGCACGTACTCCAATGTCAGGTAGCGCGAGAGTGCGGCGGGGCAGACCTCGGAGGAAACCTGAGGGTGTGCGCGCAGTGCCGACAACTCCGATCCGAACAGCAGTAGCCCAGGCGACAGGTCGTAGTACAGCGGTTTTTGCCCCATGCGGTCGCGAGCCAGCAGCAGCTGAGACGTCTCGGCGTCCCAGAGCGCCAGCGCGAACATACCGTTGAAACGGGACAGCCCCTCAGGTCCCCAGCGAATCAGTCCGTGCAGCAGCACCTCGGTGTCGCAGTGGGTGCGAAATGCAACCCCCTCCGCGGATAGCTGCGCACGCAGATCCGCGGTGTTGTAGATCTCGCCGTTGTAAACCAGCGTATGCCGGCCGCTGGGGTCGGACATCGGTTGCTGGCCGTGCGCCAGGTCGATGATGCTCAACCGCCGCATGGCCAGGATGACCGGGCCGCTGGCCAGCTGGCCCTGGTCGTCTGGCCCACGGTGGGTCAGTCGGCGGTTCATCTGGGCGACGATCTCGGGGTCGGGTCTTCTGCCGTCGCGCCAGAACCCGCCGGTGATGCCGCACATGCTACGACCCGCTGTGCTGGAGTACCGGATCCTGGCTGAGTGACTCTTTCAGCACGTAGACTCGCTTCCCCTGGGATTCGTAGTAGACCCGGACGATCAACTCCGCCAGCAATCCCATCAGCAATAGCTGTGTGCCGATCATGAACAACAAGACGGCCAGCAGTATCAGCGGATTTTTATGGACCCAGTGCCCGTAAGCCATTCGCTGGTAGAGGGTGATGCCGCCGCAGAGCACCCCGAGCGCGCAGGTCGGCAGGCCAACGCCACCGAACAGATAGATCGGCTTGGTGCCATAGCGGCGCAGGAACTGGATCGTGAACAGATCGAGCATCACCTTGAGACTGCGCTCCATGCCGTACTTCGAGATGCCCGCCGTGCGAGGCTGGTGGCTGACCGGTAGCTCGCACATCTTCGCCCCTTCCCAGGAGGCCAGCACGGGCAGGAATCGATGCATTTCACCGTAGAGTGGGATGCGCTGCAGGATCTCGCGCCGATAGACGCGCAGGGTGCAGCCGAGATCGTGGATCTTCACCCCCGAGATCCTCCGGATCATCCAGTTGGCCAGCTTCGAAGGGAGCACTTTGGTCAGCCAGGGGTCCTTGCGCTGCTTGCGCCATCCGCTGACCACGTCGTACCCCTGTTCCAGCTTCTCGACCAGGGCAGGCAGGTCTTTGGGGTCGTTCTGCAGGTCGGCGTCGAGCGTCACCAGCAGATCGCCCCGTGCATGTTCGATACCGGCTGCCAGGGCGGCCGTCTGTCCGAAGTTACGGGTCAAGAAGAGCACGCGAACGCGGGAGTCCTCTGCGGCGAATTCCCGCAGCAGTGTCTCACCGTCGTCGGTGCTGCCGTCGTCGACCAGCAGCATCTCCCATTCACGCCCCAACTCGTCCAACGACGCTTTCAGCCGCGTGAACAACTCACGGAGATTGGGTGCCTCGTTGTAGATCGGTACGATTGCCGAGATCTGTGGGTCGGCCACTGAACAAACCATGCCAGCAAGAGCTTGTCGTGTCAAGGGAAGCGGATAGTCCGCCGCCGGTCTCCAGGCCGCGACATTGACGCGCTGTCCGACCTTGTGCTAGTGCCCGTCGAATCTACTGGTCGATGCATCCCCTGGCTCACCTTTCGATCACCTTCGGCCGCAGACGGGTAAGCCGGCCGCGCTCTGGCCCCCCTCCCCATCTCGGGTAGAATGCTCACCTTCGATCATCCAGCCAGGAGCCACCGATGCGCCGATATCCTCGTCTCGTCTGTCTGACCCTCTTGATCTGTGCTTGCCTGCCGGCATGGGGTGAGGGGAAACGAACCTATCGCAAATTTTCGCTCGACAACGGGCTCAAGGTCGTCCTGGTCTGCGACCCGGGGGTCAATGTGTCTGCCGCGTCGATGGATGTCGCTATCGGGTCGCTGGCCAGCCCGAAGGAGCGACAGGGGTTGGCCCACTTCCTCGAGCACATGCTGTTCCTGGGGACCAAGAAGTATCCCACGTTGAACGAGTATGGTGAGTATCTCAAGTCACGTGGTGGCTACTCTAACGCCTTCACTGCCCAGGATCACACCAACTACCACTTCCAGGTCAATCATGACGGGCTGGATGAGGCGCTCGATCGGTTCGCGCAGTTTTTCATCGCGCCGCTGCTGGACTACAAGCATGCCTCGAGGGAGGTGAAGGCGGTTCACTCCGAACACCAGAAGAACATCCCCAACGACTTCTGGCGTTGGCGGCAGATCTACCGCTCGCTGCTGATCAAGGGCCATCCGGCCAACGGCTTCACCACGGGCAACCTCAAGACGCTGGAGGGAACCCGGGAGTCCGAGTTGCGCGCCTTCTTCGAGGCCTACTACGGACCACAGCGGATGGCGCTGTGCGTCGTGGCCAAGGCCAGCCTGGACGCGCAGGAGAAGCTGGTGCGGGAGTTGTTCAGCAAGATGCCGAATCGGAAGCTGCGGCCCTTCACGGCGCCGGAGAAGATCCTCGGACAGCGCAAGGCGCTCCGTGTGATCAAGGTCGAGCCGGTCAAGGAACTGCACCAGCTGGTCCTGAACTTCCCGCTCCCGCGCCAGCGGGCTGATGCGGGTGGAAAGTCGGGCAGGCTGATCGGGATGACGCTGGGCGACGAGGGTCCGGGCAGTCTGCTGTCCTACCTGAAGTCTCGTGGGCTAGCCACGTCGCTCTCGGCGGGCATCCGCCAGGCCACCCGCTATTGGGGCAGCTGCGGTGTCACCCTGGGCCTGACGCGGGCGGGGGTTGCTCAATACCGCAAGGTCATCCGTCTTTGCCTGGGCTATTTCGAGCGGTTGCGTCGTTCTCCTTTCCCTGCGCATGTCTGGAACGAGATGCACCAGCTCTCCCGGCTGGAGGAGCGCTATTCGCCCAAGCCCGAGGGCACGGACGCGGCGATCGCAATCGCCTCGACCGCCAACCAGTATGGCCTTGCGCTGGCCGAGCGGATACAGCATCACTTCACCCGGCCCGACGAGCCCGGATACCGCAAGCTGCTCTCCCGGCTGGTTGCCAGCAACATGATCTGCGTTCTGCTCGAGAAGGGGTTGCCAACCGACAAGACCGAGCCGTGGTACGGAGCCAAGTACTCGGTCGAGGTGGACGAGAAAGCGTACGCCAGCCTGGTGGCGCCGGAGCTGCCTAAAGAAGTCTCCTTGCCGAAGCCGAACCCGTTTATCCCGACGCGGATCGAGGCGCTCGGCGAGCGTCCGATCAAGATCCTCGCCACGCCGGGCATCACCTTGTGGTATGCCCAGGACACGGAGTTCAAGCGGCCCAAGGTCTCGATCCAGCTGCACATCCTGACCCCGCAGGCATACGACTGCGCGCGTAGTCAGGTGCTGCTGCGACTGCATGCCGCTCTGTGCAAGGAGGCGCTCAACGAATACTCTTATCCCGCGTATGTCGCTGGATTGAGCTGGGGTTTGTCTGCAACGCGCCGAGGGATGATGCTCAATCTCGGGGGTTACTCCGACTCTGCGCTCAGGCTACTCGGTATCATCGCCGAGCAGCTGACGCGGTTCGACCACGCGCAGAAGGCCTTCACTGTCGAGAAGGCCAAGATCGAGCGGGAACTGAAGAACTTTCCGCTGTCGCAGGCCTACCGGGTGGCCGGTCAGCTTGCTGGCCGGGTCAACCTCAGGACCTACTACCCGCGTCAGGAGCTGGCGGCTGCGCTGGAGAAGCTCACGCTGGACGACCTGAAGCAGTACATCGGGACCCTCTTCGACCGGACCCATATCCAGGGCATGGTCCACGGCAACGTCACGGCGCCGCGTGTGCGTGGTGCGGTGCGACAGCTC
>CAZANL010000218.1:0-7403 GCA_964486115.1 uncultured Planctomycetota bacterium | reverse complement strand
GGCAACGCGAGCTTGGCCAGGTCGGACAGCAGAGGCTCGAAGAGCTTGTTGTCCAGATCGACGAGCGGCTCCTCCGTGATGCGGAAGTCGAGCTTGGTGTCGCCCGGATACAGTACCGGCTTGATGTTGGCCGTCGGGGTCACTTCCATGCCGATCGGCAGATCCGTGTCCAGCTCGAACGTGAACAGCTTGATGTCGCCCGCATAAATCGAGAGCTTCAGGTCGTGGGCGCTGACGACGGCCAGCCCCTTGACGCCCTTGTGCAGCGAGATGACAGGCGGCAACCCGGCGTCGAAGGCCAGCTTGATCGGGGTCGAAGCGCCCAGGCCATGCTCCGCGAGGAAGCCCGCCCCCAGATAGGCCTCGAGGAAGCCGATCGTCAGGTCCTTGACCAGGCCATCCAGCTTGACCGTCTTGGTGAAGTCAAACTTCAAGGCGCCGGCTCGATAGGACTCATAGAACGCCTGATTGATCGTATCGTCGCTGACTGCCACGAAGAACGGAGCCCCCCCCAGCATCGCCGGCGGCGCGGTGGTGTTCTTCGTGTAGAGAAAACCGCCCAGCGGCTCGTGGAACGGATCCGCGTCGGTGGCCTCGATGCCGCCATCCATGCTGAAGTTGCCGCCCTCGACCTTGAGCTCGACGGTCGCCAGGCTACCGGTGACCTTGATCGGGTGGGTCAGCACCACCAGCTCCTTGGTCAGCGTGAGGTCGTCCAGCTCCTCACTCATGATCGGCGGGGCTTTCTCCCGGACCAGGTCGGTGAGCTTGTCCTCGAGGAAATCCCGCACGAATCCCTTGGCCAGGCTCTCGAGGACATCCGGAAATTTCTTGATATCGAAGGAGAAGCCAGTCAACCCGACGGTCGCACTCGGTATATCGAACGCCAGCTTGCCCGTGGCGGTCTTGGAGGCATGCACCTCGCCGAGGAAGTGGGCCTTGCTGGCCTTCACGTCCCCGGTGACTGTGAACTTGAAGCCGACCTTGATCTTGGCCTTCATCAAGACATAGACGTCGTGGATGTCGGTGACCAGCTCGAGGCCGCCATCAAATGTGTCGAAGGCCAGGTCGATGTCGGAGTAGCTCGCTGACATGACATGCAGCTCGGCCGAGGCAAACAGCTTCTTGCCCTTCCAGATCGGATTGGCTGCGGCCAGACGACCGGTCAGGTCGACCTTCTCCGGTGCCAGGGCATCCTCGATCAGGGTGGCGACCAGATCCAGACCGCTCTTCGACACGCTGACGCCGAGTGCGTGCGGCACCATTGCGCCGGTCGGACGGGATTCGCCGCCAAAGAAGCTGACCTTCGCTCGCCCCATGTTGTCGAAGCTGTCGTGCGCCTCGACCTTGATCGAGTGGAGACCACCCTTGGTGACCTCGACCATGAACTCGTAGCTGCCGTCCACCAGGCTGGCGGTCTTGTCGTAGGCAATCCCGTCAAGGTAGGCGGTCAGCTTGACGATTGCGGAGTCGTCGGCGACGGCTCCCTTGACGGTTACGATCGAATCGATGGCGTGAAAGTGACCCTTTTCGGGGCTAGCGATCTTGACTACCGGATCGGTCGTGTCCTCGGTCGGTGCGGAGTCTTCGTCCTCCGGAGAGCCGAGGTACTTGAAGCTGATCGACTTACTGTGGGACTTGCCGCTCAGATCGGTGACGCTGAGTGACAGCGCATTGAGGCCGACCACGAAGTGGCTCTTGTCCAGCGAGCCGCTGACGACGGTGGCGCCATCTGGCGAATCCGGCGAGAGCACTGTGTATTCACCGGTGGAAGCGATCTTGCCGTTGACGGTGACCCCGACAGTCGTCGGATCGACCGGCACCTTGATCTCGACCTTGAAATCGGTCGAGGCGACCACGGCATCCTCCGTCGGGGTGACGAAGACGATCGGATCGGTGCCGAGGCATGCAACCAGCGCCAAGATGGCGACGATCAGCAGCGGGCGAATGTTGTGGCTTTTCATGGCTTGTATGCAACTCCCCAAGGGGTTTCTTGTGCTTTTGCTGGTCATGTTAACCAGTATGCGCTTCAAGACTGCAACTATCATGCCACAGCAGGGCCACCATTAAGGTCATACGGGCCAAGAAGTTACAGCCATCTCTCGGGCGTTGCAACGGGGGGCTATCGGTGGTTTCGTAACAGGGTTACGAAAGGTAACGAATTCGGCGCTCCAAGTCCACGTGAGAGCTTCTGACTGGGCGCGCAGCCCAGCGGACTCACGGGACTCGGCTCGACGGCCGGCCGAAAGCCCGCCAAACACGCAGCACAGAAGATATTAGCCATTGGCAATAAAGCACTTGTATCAGAGCGCCGACACATGACGCCGCCCCATGAAAAGGCTGGGTCTGGAGGCCACCGGGCGAGACAGCGGTAGACGGGTGGGCCGCCTGTCTCCCCTACCTGAGTCCGGCTTGCGTGGGTGCCGCCGGTACCGGACGCAGGCTCCGGTACCGGATCAATGCCTGAAGCGGGAAGTACTGCGCGTACATGTAGTAACGCAGATAAAACGAGCCGGGGAAACCCGTCCCGGTGAAGAGTGCCTCATCCCAGCCACCGTCCGGCTGCTGGGTCGACAGCAGATAGGAGACTCCTCGCTCCGCCGCGTCAGAGTGGACTTCTCCAGCCGCGATCAGCGCCAGTAGCGCCCACCCGGTCTGACTCGGGGTGGACTCCCCCCGACCGGCCCAGGCGACATCGTCGTAGGACGCGCAAGACTCGCCCCAGCCGCCGCCTGGGTTCTGGCAGCCCTTGAGCCAGGTGACTGCCCGATGAATGTAATCCTGCGCGGGATCCTCCCCGATCGCCTTCAAGCCGCACAGAACCGACCATGTCCCGTAGACGTAGTTCACGCCCCAGCGGCCATACCAGGCACCAAAGTCCTCTTGCTGCGACTTGAGCAGAGCCAACCCCCGGGCGACCGGCTCGTGACGCCGATCCATTCCCAACCGACCGAGCAGTTCGATCACCCGTCCGGTCAGATCTGCGGTCGACGGATCCAGCATGTTGCCGACATCGTTGAACGGCAGTCGGTTGATCAGTTCCCGGTTGAGGTTCTTGTCGAAGGCGGCCCAGCCTCCATCGTCGTTTTGCAGACCGAGCAGCCACCGGACCCCGAGTTCGAACCAGAGCCGGGCCTGGGGATCATCCTCGGCCAACCGCGGAAGCAACGCCATCAACACGACTGCGGTGTCGTCCAGATCGGGGTAGTAGTCGTTGTGGTACTGGAAGCACCAGCCCGCGGGTGTCCCTTCCGGAAACTGAGCGGCCCAGTCCCCTTCGCGATAAATCTGGTTGTCCCAGAGGAATCGACGAGCCATTCTCATCCGTTCGGGAT
Organism: uncultured Planctomycetota bacterium; assembly: GCA_964486115.1. Lineage (GTDB taxonomy): Bacteria > Planctomycetota > JACQVV01 > JACQVV01 > CAZANL01 > CAZANL01. The sequence continues at coordinate 4,068 of CAZANL010000218.1, read as the reverse complement.
CTGTACCTTCGTACTCCTCTAGCGTGAACAGGCACCAACAGGTATCCCAGACGGGCGACACACAGGCCTGCATCATCAGTCCCCGCTCATCTTGCACCTCGAAGCGCTCGAGTGCTTCGAGCCCGCGCACGATTGCCGAGTGCTCCATCGAGTAACCCCGAGCCTTGAGCGCCATCAGCGAGTACATCATCGCCGGATAGATGCCGCCCCAGTCGCCCGCGTCGTCCTGATGCTTGCGCACCCAGTCCTCGGCTCGCCCCATGCCGATCCGATTGAACACTCGGGCCGTACCGAGCTCGAAGAGCTTGAGCAGCTGTCCACCCCGGATGAAGAAGTTCTCCCAGGAGAAGAACGGGAAGTCCGCCGCCGCCGAGTACCGCCGCTCCCGCCGTGGTTCGCAGTACAGCTCCTCACACCCCACTGCCAGGTGCACGCTGGCTTTCTTGTTGAACAGCATCGCCATCGGCACCAGACAACAGCGAGCCCAGTAGGACAGGTTCTGCGGGGCAAAGGTGAACCAACCCGGAGCCATGACGATGTAGACCGGTATGTGCGCCAGACCACGCCAGGGGAACTGCCCGAAAAGGCAGAGCAGGAACTTGCACTCGAACTTGGCGCGCATCACCCCGCCGTTGGCCAAAATCCACTGGCGAGCCCGGCCCAGCCGCTGATCCTCGGGCTCGAAGCCGGCCAGCTTGAGACCGTAGTAACAGGTGATGGTGACCGAGAGATTTCCCGGGCCATCGGTGTAGATCGGCCAGCTGCCATCCTCTCGCTGGGTCCGGAAGATGAACCGGGCCAGCCGCTGCTGCTTCTCCTCGTCGATGCAGCCCATGTAGTGCATCGTCATGATGTACTCGGCATTGATCGCCGAGTTGGAGTCCATCCGAGCGACCCAGTGCCCATCGGCCTCCTGCTGGGCGCACAAATTCTCGACGCTCTGCTGAACGGCGCAGTCGAGTAGATCGTTGGCGGGAGCGGAGGTCGGCGGACTGTAACGGACGCCCTTCAGAAACTCCCGAAGATGGCTCTCGACATCGGAGGAAGCCCCGTTGTTACTCTTCTGGCCAAACCATCGTTTGAACATTCCCTCGTCCTTCTTGCGCCCGAGTTTCCGGGTCACCGTACCTCAATACCCTAGGCACGCAAACTCCAAATCAACCAGATGTTGTGTTGAAATACGCCCCAGCGCCATTACAAAACGAGCGCATGTCCAACTCCCTCGCTCTGGTCACGGGCGCCACCGGTTTCATCGGCGGCGCGGTGGTGCGTACCCTCTTGGGGCGCGGCCGCTCCGTCCGGGTGCTTGCCCGTGAGGAGAGTGACCGGCGAAACATCGCCGGGCTGGACGTCGAGACCGTCGATGGCGATCTACGACGCCCGGAGGATTGCCACGCCGCAGCATCCGGTTGCGATGAGGTCTACCACGTGGCGGCTCACTACGCACTCTGGGTCAGCGAGCCCAAGGTGCTCTATCAGAGCAACGTCAGCGGCACCCGGAACATCCTCACCGCCGCCGAGGCAGCCGGAGCAAGTCGGATCGTCTACACCAGTACGGTCGGCGCGGTCGGCATCCCCCCCGACGGAACCCCTGGCAACGAGCAAACCCCGCTCCGGCGCCGAGACCTGGTCGGACACTACAAGCGTTCCAAGTTCCTCGCGGAGCGGGTGGCAGTCCAGCTGCAAGCCGAACGAGAGCTGCCGCTGGTGATCGTCAATCCAAGCGCCCCGATGGGCGAACGGGATGTCAAGCCCACGCCCACCGGACAGATAATCGTCGATTTCCTCAACGGCAAGATGCCAGCCTACCTCGACACCGGGCTCAACGTGGTGGACGTCGAAGATGTCGCCATCGCTCACGTGCTGGCTGCCGAGCGAGGCCTGCCCGGAGCGCGCTATATCCTCGGCAACGAGAACCTCACCTTGCAGCAGATCTTCGAAACGCTGGCCGACATCTCGGGACTGCCCGCGCCGAAGATCCAGATCCCCTATCCGGTGGCGCTGGCCAGCGGGTTCCTCTCGACGATGCTGGCGATCGCCACCCGCCATCCTCCCGCCGTGCCGCTGACCGGCGTGCGGATGGCACGCAAACGGATGTTCTTCAGTAGCGAACGCGCATTCGTGGAGCTGGGCATGCCGCGCACGCCCCCCGCAACAACGCTGGCCCGCGCGATCCGCTGGTTCGCGACCCACGGCCACGTGACCGACACCCGCCGGGCACGCGAGCTGGCTGATCGAGCCGAACGATACCTCAGCGGAAGTGGCTCACGATGACCCTCTCCGAGCTCCTCCGCCTGCTGGCCGGCACCGTCGCGCTGCGCCCCTACGTCTTCGCCTTCCTGCTAATGTTCCTGGTCATCTCGCTGACCCACCTGGGTTGGGTGCGGACATTCTGCTGGCTGCTCGTCGGCTACGGCATTGCCTTCGCTTCCGAATACTGCTCGGTACGAACCGGCTTCCCATACGGCCTGTATCACTACCTGCCCGCGGCCACCGAAAATAGCGAGCTGTGGATCATGGGCGTCCCGTTCATGGATTCGCTGAGCTACGTATTCCTGACCAACGTGGCCTTCCTGATGGCACTACAGATGACCAGCCCCACACTCCGCAAGGGCTGGGACGTACGACCAGCAGACACCGCGCAAACCAGACAATCCTGGACCGTCCTGCTGCTCAGCCCATTCCTGTTCATGCTGCTGGATGTCGTTATCGATCCGGTGGCCCTGCGCGGCGAGCGCTGGTTCCTGGGCCAGATCTATTACTACCCCGAGGGTGGGGTCTACTTTGGCGTGCCGATATCCAACTTCCTCGGCTGGTATCTGGTCGGCTTCGCCGTGATCCTGACGATGCAACAGATCGACCGGGTCCTGCCCCTGCCAGTACGCTCCCGCGGGAGCCTGAGCTTTCCGGGACAGGCCTGGTTGGTGGGGATGCTCTACTTTGGCATCCTGACGATGAACGTGTCGGTCACCTTCTGGATCGGTGAGCCGCTGATCGGCGGGATCAGCCTGTTCCTCTCGTTGATCCTGCTGGTCTTCTACCTGTTGTCGATGCTGCACCCGACTCGCCGGGCAACGCCCCAAACACGTTCAGACCATCTGCTGGAGCTCGGCCCTGGCTGGGCCCTCGAGGCCTACCGCAACTAGCCAGCCACGCTGCATATCAGGCCGACCCAGAGGATCCGGGAGCAATGACCCGGCCAGACTACCGGCCCAGCGCGCAGCCATCGGCTCGCGGATCGCTGCCGCCGACCAGGGTACCGTCCGGCTCCTTGAGAATGATCTGCCCTCGACCGAAGACCACCCGACGATCGCCGCCAATGTCGCACTGCAGCGAATGTCCGCGCGCCGTGAGACCTTCGACCAGCCGGGACGCAGCCCCCCTCTCGATCAGGACCCGCCCCCCGGCCTCGCCTCCGTCGATACAAAACCTCAGACGGTCCAGCGCGGCCTGCGGATCGACTCCGTCGATCAGCACGCCGAGCAGCACCTGCAGATGTCCCTGAGGCTGCATGAACCCGCCCATCACACCGAACGGTCCCAGCAGTTCGCCGTCTGCTCTGCGGGTCAGCATTCCGGGGATGATCGTGTGGTAGGGACGCTTCCCCGGCGCGACCACATTCGGGTGCTGGGGGTCGAGCGAGAAGTTGTGTCCTCGGTTCTGCAGACTGAAGCCCCATCCTTCCGGCACGATACCGGTGCCAAATCCCATGTAGTTACTGTTGATGAACGAGCAGGCATTGCCCCACTCGTCGACCGTACAGAAGTAGACCGTCCCCCCGGGCGACCACGGAGTTCCGCGCCTCACGGCGGGATTCGCGCGCTCAGGATCGATCAGCAGCCGGCGGGACTGTGCATACTCCGCAGAGAGCAGAGCGTCGACCGGCACCGGGGTTTTCGAGGGGTCGGCCACGTACCAACGCGCATCGGAAAAAGCCAGCCGGAGCGATTCGATCATCAGATGCCAGCGCAGCGCACCGCACGGCTGAAGTCGAGCGAGGTCGTAACCCGAGAGGATGTTCAGCGCCATCAGCGCGGCCATCCCCTGCCCGTTGGGGGGACACTCCCA
>CAZANL010000217.1:0-7440 GCA_964486115.1 uncultured Planctomycetota bacterium | reverse complement strand
AGGCCGAGACAGAACCAGGGTAGCGTGAACAACAAGTGCTTGAACTCGAACTGGTGCGGCTTGTAGGGCAAGCAGACAAGCAGGATCCAGGGCACGATGACCAGGCTGCCAATGGCGATGCTGGGGGCCGGATCGTCGGAGCGGTAGTGCCGCGCCAGAGCGGTCAGAAAGCTGAGGATCAGCAGGCCGGCCATGCAGAACAAAACGATTGCGACTGGTTTGGAATCGAGCTTGGCCCACTGGAAGCCGGTGGTGAACGGGAGGTACTGGTTGAAGGTGCTGAGCCAGTGGGCGGCTACCGCGTCGGGGGGGTAGGGTACGCCGGTCTGGATCGCCTTGCCTCCGGCTTCGATCTCGAGTGAGACGACCTTTTGTTTGAGCGAAATCAACTCGGGAATGTAGAGCAGCAGGAGGCTCACGGAGAGCACCAGAAACATCGCGGCGGTTTGTCGTCGAGGTCGTTTGTCGGGTAGCCGCCAGCAGACCAGGCCAAGTACCACCACCTGGGCTGCGATGGAGAACCAGGTGTAGTAGTTGGTGTAGATCGCCAGGCAGGAGAGCAGGCCCCAGCCGATCCAGCGGGTGAGGGTTGGTGTTTCGCTTTCGAGGATCAGTTTCAGCGCGAGATGACAGGAGCCCAGGGTGAGGGTCATTGCCAGCATATAGGACCGCGCCTCGTGGGCGAAATAGAGCATGACGGACGAGGTAGCCATCAACGCGGTGGCCGTCAGCGCAACAGGACGATTGACGAGTTGACGACCTATCCGGTACAGCAGGAGCAGGGAGGCGCACGCGCAGAGGATTGAAAAGGATCGCACCACCAGCGCCCCGCGCCCGAGCATCAGCCAGAAGTGCATCAGGATGTAGTACAGAGGTGGGCTGCCCTCGGAGGCTCTGTTGACCTCGATCACCTTGTCGAGGCTCGGTGCCGAGCGGTGGATCGTATAGGTCTCGTCCAGCCACAGTCCCTTGGTCGAGGCGCAGAGTATGGATGCCAACAGGAAGCCGCTCAGCACCAGCAAAAACGCCAGCGGAGTTTTGGTTTTCAGGATGCCTTCCAGATGTTCAGCCAGCGCTCGAGGGCTTCGAGCTGCGCGGGGAGGCTGTCGTATGCGAACAAACGCACGGGACGGGTGCGTTTGTCCGTGGTGAGCCGGTGGAGGATAAAGCGGCGGCGAGGACCGTCGACCAGAAAATTGCCCCCGCGAGCCCGGGGCAGCGTGAGCTTGAGCGTCTGGAGAATCGTGGTCATTCCATCCGAGTGTCCCAGCTCGAGCAGCGTCAGACCTGCGTATAGCCGCACTTCGGGATCCTGGTCCTCGAGCGACAGCTTCAGCCGCTTCAATAGCGGCGCCGAACCTGGGGGCCTGAGTCGCCAGAGTCGCCAGGCGGCGATTTCTCTGTCGAATGCTTGCCCCTGACTCAACTCTGTCGCCAGCAGTCCGGTATTCGAGCCGTGGGCTAACTTCAGAGCGGTGTTCTGCCGATCAGCCCAGCCCTCGACTCCGTCGGTGAAGCCGAGCCCCCGCAGATCTGTCTGCAGTCCGTGGCCGACGGCAGCCGGGGGCTTGGCGTGCGGGGCGCCGCGCTCGGTCAACAGCACGGTTTCGGAGGGCATGAGCAAGGACAGTCCGCCTCGATAGCGGTAGCTTGTCTCTCGACCCTTGGGAGTCCGAAACGGTTTGGGGTGGGCCGGACAGATCAGCAGCTTCTCCGAACCGATCAACCCTTGGTCGACCAAGGCGTCGAGTGAGGGCGGATAGAGGTGCCCCTCACCGTGTTTCTCGGCCCAGGCCAGCAGCGCGCTCGCCAGGTGGCCGATATTGCGGGCGCACTGAAGGCTCTGCTGTGTGGCCCGCGCAGCGGGCGAGGGTTGCTTGTACTTGATGTTGAGCGCGACTGCGATGGACACGAACACAACGAGCAGGAGTCCGCCGGCGATCAGTAGCCGGCGTCTCCAGCGATCAGGCATCTTGCATCAGCTGAGCTTCGGGATCGAGTAACTCGTCCAGGGTCTCCCGCTTGCGGATCAGCCGGTGGGTTTCCCCGTCGACCAGCACCTCTGCGGCGCGTGGGCGCGTGTTGTAGTTGCTTGCCATCACGAAGCCGTAAGCCCCCGCGGAGAAGACACACATCAAGTCCCCGCGCTGGACCGGCGGCATCATCCGTTGCTTGGCCAGGAAGTCACCGGTTTCGCAGATCGGCCCGACCACGTCGCTGTTGACCAGTCCCGGGTCGTCCGAGCCCTCGGGGATCGATGTGACGACCGGCCATGCCCGATGATAGGCGCTGTACAGGCTGGGCCGGATCAAGTCGTTCATCCCCGCGTCACAGATCACGAAGCGGGTGTCACCACCACTCTGCTTGGTGTAGATCACCCGCGAGATCATCACCCCGGCATTGCCGACGATGAATCGTCCTGGCTCGAGCGCCAGCTTGCAGCCAGTCCCTTCGACCACCGGCACGATCGCCTCGGCGTAGGCTTCAGCGGGCAGGCCCTCTTTGCCCTTGTAGTGGATGCCGAAGCCGCCGCCCATGTTGATCCATTCGACTGGATGCCCCTGGTCCCGGGCCTGGTGCATCACCCCAACCACTCTCTCCACCGCCTGTCGGTAGGGTTCGACGTCTGTGATCTGGCTGCCGATATGACAGTGCAGTCCATTGAGCTGGACTCCGCCGAGCTGTGAAATCGTCTTGACCAGCTGCTGCGCTCGCTCCAGATCAATGCCGAACTTGGCGGCCTTCTTGCCGGTAGAGATGTAGCGGTGGGTCTGCGGGTCGACGTCTGGATTGAGTCGCAGCGTGATTGGCGCGGTCTTGCCCAGTGCCGAGGCGATGCGGCTGATCGTCTCCAGTTCCTCGGTGCTCTCCACGTTGAACAGAAAGATGTTGGCCGCCAGCGCATCGCTGATCTCGGCGTCGGTCTTGCCGACGCCGGCGAACATCACCTTATCCACCTGGCCGCCGGCGCGAAGCACTCGAGTCAACTCGCCGCCGGAGACCACGTCGAAGCCGGAGCCCCAGGAAGCGAGGTGTTGCAGGATGGATAGGTTGGAGTTGGCCTTGACCGCATAGCAGGTCAGATGGTCGATGCTGGAGAAGGCATTCTGGATCTTCTCGTAGTGCTCCCGGATCGTCCGCAGGCTGTAGACGAAAAGCGGGGTGCCATACTCTTCGGCGAGCTGGTCGATGGCGACGGCCTCCGCCTGGAGCTGTCCGTCATGATAGTGGAAGTAGTCCATTTATTGGTGTCCCACCCTGGTGTCGGCTAGTTGGCTAGCGGCTCGAGCAGCCCCTTGGAGCCGGCGGCGCGGGTCGGGATCTTCGGGTCACCGACCTTGAAGGACTCGACGTGACCGTCGAGGAACAGGACGTTGACCGAATCCAGGTGGTTGTCGGTGCCCTCGTCGTCATCTGCGCCAACGGAGGTCTCCGACGCTCCCTTGACACTGACGATCCCGGGGTAGGCCCCAGCGGAGCCGTTCTTGCGCCCCATGAAGCTGCAGGCGTCCATCGGGATCGGGTCGCTGTCCAGGCTCGTCCCCCCTGCATTGCTGTCGATGGTGCCGGGACACAGAAAGAGCTTTGCCTCCTGGACCAGCCCGGTGCGATACAAGGACACCAGGAAGAGGGCGCCCGATTCCTCCGGGTACTTCTGGACTACGCTGCCCGTGCTATCCAGGTAGATCTGAAGAGCTGTTCCCAGCTGCTTCAGGTTGTTCTTGCAGGAGGTCTGTTTGGCACGCTCTCGGACTCGATTGATCACCGGAATGAGCATCGCCGCCAGGATCCCGATGATCGCGATCACGACGAGCAACTCGATCAGGGTGAAGCCCTTGGAGTGTCCAGTGGTTCTCACGTTCAAGGTCTTGTTAAGCATATTGGTTGAAGATGGCAAACAACTCACGGCCAGCAAGCGAGTAAGCAGGCCCACCCCAATGATGGCTGAATCCACAGGCTATTTTCAAGGGCGGACCTGTTTTTCTCTCGTATTGGCGCTCTGCTAGACGGCTGCGGACACGCCGGCGGCCTGCCGTAGGACGTCGGCCTTGTCGGTGCTTTCCCAGGTGAACTCGGACAGCTCACGGCCAAAGTGGCCGTGCCGGGCGGTCTGCTGGTAGATCGGTCGCTTGAGGTCGAGCGTGTCGATGATTCCCTGGGGCGACAGGTCGAAATGTTCGGTGATGAGCTCTTCGAGCCGCTCCTCGGGGATCACGTTGGTGCCAAACGTATTGACCAGGATGGACAATGGGTCGGCCAGGCCGATTGCATAGGACAGCTGCACCTCGCACTCGGTCGCCAGTCCGGCCGCGACGATGTTCTTGGCGATCCAGCGCGCGGCATAGGCCGCCGAGCGATCCACCTTCGAGGGGTCTTTGCCGCTGAAGGCGCCGCCGCCATGACGGCCCTTGCCGCCGTAGGTGTCGACGATGATCTTCCGTCCGGTCAGGCCGCAGTCTGCCACGGGTCCGCCACTGACGAAGCGACCGGTCGGGTTGATGTGGTAGATCGTGTCGGCGTCGAGTAGCTCGGCGGGGATCACGTCACGAATGACCCGAGCGATCATGTCTTTACGGACCTGCTCCTGGCTCACATCCGGGTCGTGCTGCGTCGAGATGACGACGGTGTGAATGCGGACGGGGCGGCCCTCGTCATACTCGACGGTGACCTGGCTCTTGCTGTCCGGTCGCAGGTAGGTCAATTCACCAGACTTGCGAATCTCGGCCAGCTTCTCTACCAGCCGGTGGGCCAGGTGGATCGGCATGGGCATCAGCACGTCGGTCTCGTCGCATGCGTAGCCGAACATCAGACCCTGGTCGCCAGCGCCTTGACGCTGGTCGACGGCTGTCTGGGTGTCCACGCCCAGGGCGATGTCGGCCGACTGCTTGTCGATCGTGGTGATGACGGCGCAGCCTTCAGCGTCGAAGCCAGCGTTGGGTTCGGTGTAGCCGATCTCGCGGATCGTCTGCCGGACAACGGAAGGGATGTCGACGTAGGTGCTGGTCGTGATCTCACCGGCCACGACGACAAGGCCGGTCGTGACCATCGTTTCACAGGCCACGCGGCCCTGGGGGTCCTCTCTCAGGATTGCGTCCAACACGGCGTCGGAAATCTGGTCTGCCATCTTGTCCGGGTGTCCCATCGACACCGACTCGGACGTGAACAAGTGCTTTCTAGAGCTCATCTGTCCTCTCCTCGCATGGAGGCTTTCTTCTGTAGTCTATTGTTGCGACAAGCACTCTGCGACCAACTCCGCGCTGGTCCCGGAGGCTTTCTGCTGTCCTCGAACGAGTTGTTGGGCCTGTTGTCCCATGCGCCGGGCTTTCTCCGGCTGCTCCAACAACTCCGCCAACGCACGCTCGAGTTCGTCGGCGTCCTGCACCACCCCGCAAGCGTTTGCGTTGACCAACAGGTCGACGTTGTCGCCGAAATTCCAGGTGTTGGGGCCGAACAACACCGCGCGGCCCAGGGCCGCCGGCTCCATCATGTTCTGACCGCCACGATCTGTCAGGCTGCCCCCGACGAAGACCACGTCAGCCATCTCGTACAGGCCGTGTAGCTCGCCGATGGTGTCGAAGATCCAGACAGCATCCGGATCGGGGGCATCCCCTTGACTTCTCCGGGCAACGCGAAACCCGTGCGCTGCCAGTTCCTTGGCCACCTGTTCACCGCGGCCCGGATGTCTCGGGCAGATGGCGAAGCGCACGTCTTCGTGCTGGGCCTGTAGTGTCTCGAACGCATTGGCCAGGTGCCTTTCCTCTGGCCAGTGCGTGCTACCGCCCACCACCACCCGGCAGTCTGCGGCGATCCCGGTCTCGTCCCGTAGCCGAGCCACCAGCGCCTCGTTGCTCTGGGGCAACGTGTCATACTTCATGCACCCCGTCACGACGATACGCTCCTCCTTGAACCCAAGTTGCAGGTAGCGCTGTTTGTAGCGCTCCTCTTGTACTGCGAACAGCTTTACAGTGCCGAAGATCTTGCGCACCAGCGGTCGGAACCGCATGTAGCCCCGGTGCGACTTCGGCGACATCCGGCCGTTGACCACAATGGTCGGCACGCGTCTCCGGCCCGCAACCAGCAGAAAATTGGGCCAGAGATCCAACTCGACGAAGACCACGGCGTTCGGCCGGATCTTGCGAAACACTTTCGCGACGGTCCAGCTGAAGTCAAGCGGGAAGTGGAACACCAGCCGTTCCGGGTGGTGTTTCCGTGCCGCTGTGAAACCGGTCTTGGTCGTGCTCGAGAGCACGACGTCCCAGCCCGGCAGCTGTTCGTCCAGCGCCCGCAGAAACGGTCCGACAGACAGCACCTCTCCCAGCGACACCGCCTGGACCCACACGCAAGGGCGGTCGCCCTCGCGAGTCGGGACCCGCCCGATCCGTTCCGGAAGTCCCTCGCGATATTTGTCGGTTGCGAGGATCTTGTAGATCCAGATCGGTGCGGTGACTAGCAGGAAGAAGATATAGATCAGGTCGAGGAGGAGACTGAGGCCACCACCCGACATCCATTTCATCAGGCCTTCACCGTTCAGAAAGAGTTCCATATAAATGGCCTGCCGGGGGTGTCAAGCATCCCGGCAAAAGTAGCCGGCCAGTGCCACATCATCAAGTATAGCCGTGCTCGGTGGGCACAATATATAGTTCGGGTGACTCCCGTAACGATGCCTGGAGCAGTGACGCCTGGAAATCCCTGCCCGGATTCGGTGGGCACAATATATAGTTCGGGCGACTCCCGTAACGATGCCTGGAGCAGTGACGCCTGGAAATCCCTGCCCGGATCTGGTATAAGGCTAATACCCCCCCAGCCTGCTTGTCGTAGAGGATAACCATGAGCAGACTTCTTTCGTTGGTGCTGATCGTCGCCGTCATGATCGGCGGTGGTGCGCCAGCCGATGCACAGACGTTCGATTGGTCGAAAGTCTCCCCGGTCGAGAAGCTGATGGCTCGACGTGCGGCTCGCCTGGACGCCTTGCGAGAGCTCGGAGAACTGGTCAAGAGCTTGCCGATTGGCAGTGGTAGGACGCTCTCGGATCTGAGGCCCGATGTGTCTGTTTTCCTGACTGGCGCGGCCGAACTCGGGCAGCCGAAGTACCTGCCGACCGGTTACTGCAAGCTGACGATGAGCCTCCCCGCTCGCGTCATCCTGGCCAGCGCGGCGAGCCTGGCCAAGCAGCGGGGTGTGGGTCTCGACATGGCCGCATTGCGCACGGCACTCGGGGTGTCACTGGAGGCGACCGGTCTGGGGCGAGCCCGGTCGGCGGCCCAGGGTGAGGCGCCGCTTCGGGGCAAGCGCCAGGGGCACCTCATCGAGCCCAAGAGGCGCATGGCACAGCGCGACGATCAGGAGCCCCGCAGCACCGAGCGCCGGATGCGCAAACTGCTCGAGGAGTCGGATCGGTTCAGCCGCGACGAGCGTTCCGAGAAGTGGCGTCGGGAATGG
>CAZANL010000216.1:6329-7493 GCA_964486115.1 uncultured Planctomycetota bacterium | reverse complement strand
GCCAGTTGAATTCGCTGCTGGTCTTGGCCATTCAAGGCCGGGCAAAAAACGGCAGTCAATTCTCGAATGAAATGGCTCAGTTTTCGGGGTCATCCCATGTGTTGACCCCGAAGCGAATTGCGCCCGCAAGGAAACATGATGCCCGACGAATCGGACTATCAAAAGATATCAATTGAAGACTCCCGTCGCACTGAAGTGGAGCGTCTGATTGAGGAGGCCATAGAGCTGCGGATCGCGCGTTCGTTCGCGGGAGCCCTGGCGGTCTTTGAACAGGCGCGGCTCATCCAGCACCAGTTGGGGGACCTCAGCGGAGAAGCCGACACCCTGAACCACATGGGCTGGACCCACTACATGCAGGGAGAGCCGCTGCAGACCCTCCGACGCTCTGAGCAAGCGCTGGCCATCTGTCGGAAGGTGGGAGATCGTCAAGGAGAATCCAACTCCCTGCACAATATGGGGGAGGCCCACGACCTGTTGAAGGAGCGAGAGACCGCGCTGGGCTTCTATGAACAGGCGCTTCTCATCCGACAGGAGATCGAAGATCGCCACGGAGAGGGCATCACCCTCCAACAGATGGGACTGGCCTGTCAAGCAGTCGCGTTGTATGCGAAGGCGCGAGAACACCATGCGCTGGCGCTGACGCTGTGTCGCGCGGAAGGGAACCAACGGGCAGAAGCCATCACACTCCAGAACCTGGGTATGGTCTGTGAGAGGCTGGAAGCATTCGAGGAGGCGCGTAGGCACTTCACGCAGGTGCTCGCGGTGAAGGGTGAGCAGTGTGACGATGAATACAGCTATTTTGACCTGAACAACGCAGGCTGGGCATGCCACAAGCTGGGAGAGGAGCGGCAGGCGTTGGTGCACTATACCGAGGCGTTGGCCATCTGCCGTGAGGAAGATAACCAGCCGGGAGAGGCCACCACCCTCAACTATATGGGACAGTCTCACTACGCGCTGGGGGAGCACCACAAGGTGTTGGAATGCAGCAGGCAGGAGTTGGTCCTCCGGCAGGCGCTCGCAGATCGGAAAGCCGAGGCTGCCACCCTCAACAACCTCGCAGAGTCACACCATGCACTCGGGCAGCACCGGCAGGCGCTGGAATGCAGCAGGCAGGAGCTCCGCATCTGCCGCGAGCTGCAGGATCGTGCTAGAGAAGCCGTCACC
>CAZANL010000216.1:0-6319 GCA_964486115.1 uncultured Planctomycetota bacterium | reverse complement strand
AGCCGGGCTCACAAGATGCTGGGGGAGCTCGCTGCGGCGCTGACGCATCACACACAGCAGCTCGCCATCGAGCGCGAGATCGGCGATCGGGATGGCGAAGCCAATACCCTCCACAACATGGGCTTTCTGTACTCCTCTTTAGAGCAGTACCCACAGTCGCTGGCGTACTACCAACAGGCGCTTGCGGTCCAGCGCGAATTGGGTTCCCCCAAAGAAGTCGCCTGTATCCTCAACCACATCGGTCCGGTCTGCTTGTCGTTGGGGAAACATCAGCAGGCCCTGGAGTACCACATCCTGGCATTGGCAATCTACCGCGAGGAGGGTGACCGACGGGGAGAGGCCAACGCCCTCACCTTGATGGGCCGCGTCCACGCATCGCTGGGAGAGAATGCAGAGGCGCTGGAACACCTCGCCTTGGCGTTGGTCATCTTCCGCAAGCTCGGCGATCCCATGGAGGGCGATGTGTCCTTCGAGATGGGACACCTCTACGAGAAGCAGGCGGCATACCCACAAGCACTGGAGAGCTACGAGGCAGCGGTCTTGTTGGGCGAAGAGCACGCCTCCCCTCACCTCCAAAGAATTCAAGATCGCCTGCGCGATCACACATCGACCGCTTGAAGGCTCGGCGAGCGAAGTCTGCTGCAGCCCAGCTTGTTTCCTTTCCTCGCTCGTCGGCCGCTCGGCGGGGCCTTCAGGGTGTCCCGGTCGCGGACGGAGCGTGTCCGCGGGTCCAGGCTGGCTGGGGCAGCCGTCAGCGCCGCTCATTCTGGGCGAGCTGCTCGCCAAGGACGCCTCCGTCGAGGTACGCAACCCGGCGGCGCTTGCTCTGGGGTAGCGCGGTACGCGGGGCGGCGGCGAGATGCTGCTGGGGGCGCAGTCCGATGGTGCCGAGCTGGGTCGAATCTGGCCGTCCGCGTGCGATCGCCCCGAGCCCGCTTTGTTCTCTCGGCTGACGTCTCGCAGTGGACGCAGATCGCAATCGTCTCCGTGGCCAGCTCCAGGCTTGCGTCAGGCTGGCTGCTCCAGGGTCTGGCGGCGGAGGCGAATGATGGCGGCAGCTGGGGCCGCGGATCTGTCGCGACGAGCAAGCAGGCAGGAGTCTCGCGACAGGCCGATCGACCGGCCGCCAGGCCGTGCGCATCCGGGCTGCGTGGCGGTTGGCTGCGGAGTTCAGGACCTGCGGCGCTGTGAGGCTGCCGGCCCGGACCCCGGTCGGGCGATCAACAGCGTGCGTTGAACAGGGCGCGCACCCGGGGCCGCTGCAGCTTGCTGAGCTACGTCTTCTTGACCCAGGTTCCTTCCTGATGTGCGCCCTCCAGTGCACGAATCCGGCCGGCGAGGGACAGCCCGCCCCCCGGCCGGCATCCCGCTCGCAAGACGGCTACCCGTGCCGACCGAGCCCTACCGCCGTCGTCAGCCCGAGAACAGCGTCCTCTACCGGGTGCTGCAAGCCCATCTCGAGCAGTTCGTCGCCACTACCAGCGGGGAATCCGGATGAGCAGCAGCCCCACCGGCTTGAGGTTGCGCGTGTAGTTGTACTGCAGGGGCACTGCAAGCACACCCGCGGCGCGAGAGTAGGCGATGGCTTCGTCGAGACGATGGCGTGCATGACCGGCCATGCCCGGCAGACGAATGATCTTGCCCTCCTCGCCGGGGATCCCGTAGGCGAACACCATCGAGAGGCGCTTGAAGGTCTGGGTCTTCGTGTTGACGCCCCACAGAGAAATCGCCGGGTACTTCAAGGTCAACGTCGTCCCCTTTCGATCCTCTCCGGGGCGGACGATATGCGTTGCCCTACCCAGCCCGCTGCGGGCGAAGGCCATCGCGGCGGCCATCCTGGTGGCGTACTTCTTTACCACGCTGATGGTCGACAGGACCAGGACCAGTCCCCTGGTGGCGTCGTCACTCTGGTCCAGAACGATCCATCTGTAGTTCTTCATCGCCGCAGGAAACGGCGTGGGAACAAGTTTCACTTCATCCTTCTGGCCCTTGTCATTGATGGTCCCGATCCAGGTCTCCGGAGAGTGTGCGTTTTGGGCGCCCCCCCTCTGGGCCATCTGCAGGAACAGGAACTTATCCATTCCCTTGCCGGGAAGTACTTCGAGTTCGTCGCAGTAGCGAGCGAGGTGCTTCCGGGCCAGGGGCTGAAGTTTCCCCCCCTTGTAGAGAACCATCCAGGATGGCAGTGGTGGTCCCGGCTCTGAGGATCCAGGGTTCCACCCTCGAGGAGCCTTCTCGAGAATGCGCCGACCCCCTCGCGTGCGAGGCGGGAGCACGGGCCAGTGCTTGCTGATTTCGAGGAGGATCGACAGACTCTTGCCTGCCCCTTGCACCGAGCGGATCCGGACCTCGCCTAGCGGGCCTCTGCAGATCTTCGCCAGGGCCGATTCGGCGATCAGAACGGTGGCGTTACCGTCCTTGTCGGTGGCAACGACATTTTTTCCCTTCAGGGTGACCCGACGCTTCACGGTTCCAAACCAGTCACGGATCTTCGTGCCCTTCAGCTCACCTGACGCCTTGCGCTCTCCGATCTCCTTTCTTCCGTTGCGGAACAGATCCTCGATCGTCGAGACATGAACCTTGCCCTGCCGGACATAGGCGAGCTTCTTTCCTCCCGGGGAGAGGACCATCCCTTCGATGTCGACCTGCATGATGCGATGTGAGGCTTTCTCGACCTCCGTGTCCTGAGCCAAGGCTAGCGGCGAAATCAGGCACGCGATCAGGGCGGTCGATGCGAGTGTGCGGGTGCGCATGGTTGAATCTCCTTGAGTTGGCTGCTTTCCCTCTCGACAACTGACCAGGGCGGATCCCGCAAACATTCTGAGAATTACTTTTTCTCAGGTGCGAGCAGATACGACAGCTGCCTCAGCACGTTGCGTGTGCAGCACTGCGAGAGCAAGAGCACGGTCGTCTTCGGCCTGCCGATCAGCAGGGCGACCCAGCCCTTGGGGATGGGGTAGCGTGTCAGGTAGTCCCTGGCGGCCTCGGTGCCAGGCGCCTGCACCAGGACGATCCTTCCGATACGAGCATGGTAGACGACCCACGCGCAGTCGAACCGCTGCCCAGTCTCTCTGGGCGGGATGCGCCGCTGAGTATTCAGGCGAAACCCCTTCGGCAACACTCTCAGCAGCAGCTTCTGGAAGCTGAGTGGTTTGCCGCCATCTTTATTGGGTGGTGCCCCCCGGCTGCCGCCTCCTCTGCCGGGATCGCCCCTTTTGCCCGGTCTGCCGATTCGATGGCCTCCGGGCCTCTGGACGGGCTGGCCAGATGGAGTTTCCCGCAGATCCAGAGTGGTCAGCTTACGCTTCGGCGGGGTGCGATGAACGCTTTCGACCAGCTTTTCGATCCACTGGTGCGGCTGAGTTGGTCCCTTGGTCGGCGTCTCGAGATTACTCGGCGGGACCTTCTCTTTCATGGCTAGCGGGATCTTCGGGGCGCGCTCGCCCGTGCCCCAGTACAGGCCGCTGGCCAGCAGCGACACGGTCAGCAATACGGCGGCCGCCAGAGCCAGACGCCTGCCCCACCTGGGCTGGGCCTGCAGCGCCAGCGCCTGTTCGAATCGGTCGATACGCTGCCGGTTGGCCGGCGGCAGGCTCGTGCGCAGCATCGAGACCAGCCCAGAGAGCTCCTCGAGCTCATGCTTGGCCGACTCGGACTCCTCCAGGCGACGGTCGAGCTGGGCGGGGTCGACATCAGGAGCATTCTCGCCCGCTGCTCTGGCGGCCAGTGCGTGGTGCAGGTCGCTGCTCATCACCCCCCCCCGCCAAACCCCGCCAGGTGCGGGGCGATGGCGCGCAGGCCTCGGCCGAACAGCCGAGAGGCGGTGTCGGGCGTGGTGTTCAGCTGCCCGGCGATCTCGACCCACGTACACTCCCCCCAGATCTTCAGGCAGACGGCTTCCCGCTGATCGCGGGGCAGGCCGGCCAGTGCATGCTGGATCGCAACCGCGGCTTCCTCGCGGTCCGCCGCGCTATGCGGTGACTCGGCGTGGCTGGCGGCCTGACCCACCCTCCGCAGGGCCCGACGCTCGACGTCTCGACGCTTGTGTCGGTTGACCGCCAAGTTGTGCGCCACGCGAAAAACCCAGGCCTGAGGCCGGGTCAACTCCGCGACTTCGGGCCAGTGACTGTACAGCTTCAAGCAGACCTCCTGAAACAGATCATCGGCATCGCTACCCGTACCACAGGAGTAGCGGAGATAACTGACCAGCCGTGGCTCCAGCTGCTTGACGAATGCTGTCACCTGGCGACGTCGTGCCTGCCCCTGGACCAAACGATTCCTCGACACGGTACATGTTCACCCCTCTGGACAATCGACCCGAGGCGAACCCGCAATAAAAATCTGATATTTCTAAGCTAGCATAACGAAACCTCGAGCAGCAGGTGACCTGCCTCCTAAAGAAATGTCAGCTCTGTCAGTCCTGGCCTCTGCAACCAGTCACTGGCCCGCCTTACTGCTGAGAACACGATATAACGAGCGAGTTGATCAATGCGGCCACAGATTGCGTGCTCGCTATCAGCGGGTGGGTGGAGTTGGTGCATGGCCCCGGCAGGATGGGTGACACGACCCAGTCCACTGCCGACCCTCAAGGAACACTACCAGCGACCCTCTCCAGCGGTTCATTTCTGGTTGGCTCAGCCCCCCGCTACCAGAGAAGAATAGGCGCAGGGGAGCCGGTCCGCTGATCGACCGCCTCGGTGCGGTGCAGCGGGGACGCGAGATCCAGGCCGGCGACCCGCGCAGCTTCGGCTGGCGTGCGGGGTGGGCATTGCCGGCGCCGCACGGTCAGCGTCGTCCGGGTCTCGGGCTGCAGCAACGAGATCGCCTCCCGGGCGCGCTCCAGCGTCGGGGTCTTGATCTCTCCGACGGCAAGCAGGATGTCTCCTTTCAGCAGGCCCGCCTTCTCGGCGGCCAGACCCGGGAGGACTTTGGTGACCAGCACCCCGCCCTGCTGGGTGTCTTCGTGAAACCGAACGCCGAGCTGGCCTGGCTGGATCACCGTGCCCGCCAGCTGGTTGCGGAAGTCTTCCCGCAGCGCGACCGTGCTGAAGAGCACCAGCGCCAGCAGCAGCATGGCCACCGCGGACCAGCTCAGCCCCTGTCGCCGGGAGAACTGCTTGGCGATCTTCTGGATCGGGCCGTAGTGCGCAGCGGTGACCATACCGCCGGTCAGGTATGCCTCGACGTCGGCCTGCAACGCCAGCACGTCCGCGTAGCGATCGGCCGGGTCGGGAGCCATCGCCTTGAGCACCACCGCGCGGAGCTCCTTGGGGACGCGCTGGCCGTCGCGCGTGCGGTCGGGAGGGGCCAGCTTGCCCTGTTCGACCTGCTGCAGGACGGCCGCCGTATTCGGTCCCTCGAATGGGGGGCGCCCCGTGACCAGGTCGTAGAGGATCCCGCCGAGCGCGAAGATGTCACTGTGCGGTCCGACCGCCTGTACGTCGCCACGCGCCTGCTCCGGCGACATGTACTTCGGCGTGCCCATCACCGCCCCTTGCTGTGTCAACTCCGGGTCGCTGGACAGCTCGCCGTCGCCGCCTTCGAAGGCCGGCCGCTCGCGCTGCCGGGCCAGGCCCCAGTCCATCAACAGCACCTCGCCGAACTCGCCGATCATGATGTTGTCTGGCTTCAGGTCGCGGTGCACGACCCCTCTGCAGTGGGCGAAGGCCACCGCGTCGCAGGTCTTCATGAACATCCGCAGCAGCTGCGGCTGCGTGATCTCCCCGTCGCCCTGCGCGTCGTGACAGGCCCTGATCACCTCCGTCACCCGGCGGCCGCGGACCAGCTTCATCTCGAAGAACAGCGTTCGCTCGTCGATCAGGCCGACCTCGTGGACCGGCACGATGTTGGGGTGCTCGAGCGCCGCCGTGACCCGCCCCTCGGCCAGGAAGCGCTGCAGCATCTCCTCGGTGACGCCCTGGCCGGCTCGCAGGATCTTCAGGGCGACCTCGCGCTGGGCGTCGGGATCGTAGCCTCGCAGGATCCGGCCCATCCCGCCGCGCGCGATCTCCACCAGGTTGCAGTAGCGTCCGATCGAGGCTGGCAGCGCGCCGTCGGTCAGTCGGCCTTCGTGCACCGTGGGGGCGAGGAGGCTGTACAGGGACTCCTGGATCGTGTCGGCGATCTGCCGCTGGGCGTCGCTCTCGGAGAGTGGGTCGGCCACGCTCCGTGACTAGCATTTCGGCGGACCTCGCGCAATGGGTGAGGCCCAACGCAACCCGCGGTGTGGACGGCTACAGCCTGCGCGTCGGCCGCCCCGTCCCAGCCGAGGACCGCGCGGGCCTGGAGCGGCTGTGCCGCCACGTCGCCCGCCCCCCGG
>CAZANL010000215.1:0-7504 GCA_964486115.1 uncultured Planctomycetota bacterium | reverse complement strand
CCTTGAGTTCCATGCGACCTAGTCTCCCACTCCGCTCCTATTCGCCATCCAGGCTCTCGGTCCCCCCTGCAGGTGCGCCGCCCCAGCCCTACCGGGTGACCAACACCATCTTGGCGTGTCTGACCGACTCCGCAACGCCTTGGGGAATACAGCGGTCGTCCACCCACAGGGACGATCCCGGTATGGCACTACCCTGCCGCGGGCGCCTGGAGCGCCTCCTTGAGAAACACCTCATGCTCCAGATACCACGCATGATATCTGGCCACGCCTTCTTCGATCCCGACCTTTGGATCGTAGCCCAGCCGCTTGGAGGCCTGGCTCATGTCGGCGCACGTCACGGTCAACTCTTCCTTGCGCGCCAGCACCTTTTCGATCTTTGCCTCCTTGCCGACAACCCGCTCGATGATCCGGATCAGATCCATCAGCCGGGTTGGCTTGGATCCACCGAGGTTGAGGATCTCGTAGTCGAAATCCAGCTCCTGCGCTGCCAGAGAACCCTCGACGATGTCATCGATGTAGGAGTAGTCCCGCTGACTGCTTCCGTCACCGTAGAGCTGAATCGTGTCACCCTTCGAAATCGCGCGGGTGAACCAGGCAATCGCCATCTCCGGGCGCTGCCGGGGACCGTAGACGGTAAAGTACCGCAGGCAGAGGACAGGGATGCCATAGAGGTGGTGGTATGTGTGAAGTAGCAGCTCGTTGGACCGCTTCAATGCAGCATACGGAGACTTGGGCTCCATCGCGCTCGCGGACTCCTGGAACGGAACCGATTCGCGGTCCCCGTAAACGGAGGAACTGGATGCGAAAACCAGCCGAGTTGCGGGTCCCCGCCGAAGAGTTTCCATCAGCGAGAGCGTGGCAATGGTGTTTGCGCGAGCCCACTCCAGTGGGTCCGCGACCGAACCACTGATCCCGGCTCGGGCCGCCAGGTGATAGACGGTCGAGAACTCCTGGCCGCCAATCACAGACTCCAGCCAAGTCTGGTCACACAGGTCCCCCTCGATCAGCCGGAAACGCTCGTGATCGTGGATCCCCCGGATATTACAGCGCTTGATCATGGGCGGGTAGTAGTCGTCGAAGCACTCGACAACCCACACTTCGTGCCCCAGATCCAGCAGCCGTTCGCAGAGATGTGATCCGATGAAACCGGCACCGCCGGTAACCAGGACGCGACTCATTTGTTCTCCCACAACCTGTCGAAACATCTGGAGTATATCAGTGCCCCAACCCAATGCAACCTATCGGGTCTTTACAACAGGGCACCCCCCATTACTATCCACAGTAATGTCAGTAGCCAATATACCCTCCTCCAAATGGCGACGCGTGGGCATTTTCGGTGGCGCACTGGTGATTCTGGGCATGCCACTATGGCACGCTGCAGCACGCAGCGGGGCGCGCTCCTCGCTGGGCAAAGAAGCTCAAGCGGTGCGGGATGCGGGGATCAAGGTCAAACCCATCCGACGGATCTGCCCGGTAGAGGACCAGCTGGCGGGACAGCTGGCCATTACGCCGAGCCACCGGGCAGAACTGTATGGCTACTTTCTTCGGGGCGACGACGTCGGTCGGTCTAGGCTCCCGGACGTCATCGATATCTTGCTCGAAGAAAATCGAAAGACGCTCGATGATCTTGCAAAGGACCCATTGCCCTGGCTCTGGCAGCAGCCCTCCACCGACTGCGAGGAAGCCAGAAGACTGATACACTACCAGGACCTGGCGGCACTTTACGCAGCCCGTGCAGTCAAGACCGGCAACTGGAGCGCTATCATCCAGTCTCTGCGGGTCCGCCGATTCCTGGCCAAAGCGACCAGTTTGAGATCCCTGTCGGCACTGCAGGACATGTCACGCCCCCCGCTGGAGACTCTGGCCAGCTGGCTGGCAGCAGGTCGACGGGCACCCGATGCTGCCGCCGCCAGCCTGGGCATCGAACTGGCGTTCAGCGGACCAACGCTTTCGAGTGTGATGAGGCAGGAACTCGGACGGCTGTTAGGCGACATCGACAACCTACTGCAGGACCGCACGGGCCGCCTGGCAGAAGACTATCAGCTGCAGGGTGGAGTTTCGGCGGGGCTCTGGTTGCGCCAGGCACTGGCTGGGCCGGCGTTGGTCGAAGGCATCCCGCTGCACAGAGACGCCTTGCTAGCCCTCAAAAACCGCAGATCGGCCGCCCGGCTGATGGCGCTGGTGCCGATCGAGCAGCGCTGGAGTGCCTGGCTGCGCAAGGCCCGGACACAGTTCCTCTATCGGATCACGCCCCTAGCCATCATGCGGCGCCAGGTTGCGCTGAAGCGGACGCAGCAGGCGACGCAGGCGGCCTTGTGGCTCACGCACCATGCACGGACGTTACCCGGAATGCTCGAGGACCCGCTGACCGGAGAGTCTTTTCAGCTCGAGCGACTGGGAGACTCCGCGGTGCTGAAGCTGCCCAAGGCTCCGTTCCCCTACCCTGACCGGACGCGCTGGCGGCTGACTCCTGCTAAGCGCTGATCGTCTGGCCGCGGGTCAGCAGGAATGTCTGGCCCTTGAACTTGCCAGTCGGTCCGTCGTAAGCCGCTCCGATCAACGTGTTGGCCCCTACGGGGAAACAATAGTCGTGCATGTTCTTGTAGACCAGGCGACTGATTCCGCCATCATTGGTTGCAACCTCGGGCCACCCCGCAGGCGCGGTGGCTGGTACTCTGGTGTAGTCGAAAAGCAGGGTCCCCTTGGCGATCCGAGTGACGAAGTAACCTGGCCCGGTGAGCCAGCTCAGCGACTGGTGGTTGTACCCATGAAGGACCTCTTCCTCCGTGTCCGGTCGAGTAAACCGCTTCTGAAACAGCGAAAACAATGGCAGCGAGTTCTTGCCTTCGAAGATCACCGTGCCACCTGTCGCAACGTCGCCCGGCACGAGAAAAGACAGCTCTGCCCCCTGGCCACGCTGCTCGCAGGCCTCATACAGACGCTTCTGGAGCTTGCCCCCCATCGCTCGCACTGCGGCCAGCCGATCGGCTTGCGCCATCGAGTCCAGAGCGTCACCTAGGGTCGCTACACTGTCGGCAGACAGTGAGTCCAGAATGGGTCTGAGCGAGTCAGTCATCGTTGGCCATGATCATTGTCAGCAGCGCGCCGAAAGTGATCCACAGCGGAAACCCTGACCTCACGCGCACAGCGACAGCGCAGCAACCGTCCGTTGAGCGAGGCATAAACCGCCGACGGCAATGCCGTGGCGGCCAGCTGATGGCAGGGCCTGTGATGGGACACTCTACTGGAGCTCTAATTGACGCGGTGGAAGTAAACCTGGCTGCGACGCAGCCCGACGCGAATACGATCTCCCGAGCCAATCCGCTTGTCAAGAATCCGCTCGGCGAGCGGACCTTCCACCTTGCGTCGGATCTCGCGTCTCAAGTTTCGCGCGCCATACGTCTGGTCAAAGCCGCACTCGGCCAGATGGCGTTCGAGCGGAGGCGTAAAGCTGAGCTGTATTCCTCGCTCCCGTGCCCGCTCCTGGACCCTCCCGAGCTGAATCCTGACGATCCGGACACTCTCGGAGAGCCCAAGTACCTTGAAAAACACGATTTCATCGATTCGGTTGATGAACTCCGGCGGGAAACGCCGCCTCAGCGCCGCCATGATCTGCTCGCGACTGGCCTCGCAACTCGGGCCCTCCTCATCTTCGCGAAAGCCCACACGGGAACGAAGCGACTCCACCTCCCGCAGCCCGATGTTGCTGGTCATGATCAGCAGGACCTGATTGCATGGCACCCGAGTTCCCTTGCCATCGGTAATGAACCCCTCATCGAGCAACTGCAGCAGCAGATTGTGCAGCTTGACATCCGCCTTCTCCACCTCGTCGAACAGAATGACGGCCTGGCGCAGCCGCTTCATCTTCTCGGTCAGATATCCACCTTCATTGTGGCCGATGTAGCCGGGCGGAGCGCCGATCAACTTGGCATACTCATGACCCTGCGCATACTCGGAGCAGTCGACTCGCACCAGATGATCCAGGCCGGGCAGCGCATGACGGGTCAGCGACTTGGCCATCTCGGTCTTGCCGACCCCGGTTTGGCCGATGAAAAAGAAACTACCCATCGGACGGTTGGGACTGGTCAGTCCCGCCGCTGCACGCTTGAGGGCATGGCACACGCGGTCGACGGCGTGATCCTGGCCGATGATGTCCTTCTGCAGCGCGTCCGCGAGCCCGTCGATGTTCAGCCCGGAGCGCAGCGCCTCGATCTCCGGATCGGAGTCGAACAGGTGCAGTTCGCTATGGCTCTCCTCCCGATCCTGAATCGGAAGCACCACCTTGGTTATCTCGAGATCCGGGTTGATCTCCACACAGGCCTCGTACACATCCTTCTCCAGGCTGTGCCGCTGACCGATATCGGTCACACGCTGCTGTATCGAGGGCAGGATGTCGTCGTTGTAATCCACCACGCAGGCATTGATCACGAGCTGGCGATACTCCTTGCTATCTCGAATGCTCTGGACCTTGAGCAGCTTGGTGATCTCGACCTGGTTGAAGCAGCGGATCTTGAGGAATCGATCCACCGCCGCGCAGTATTTCAAGACAACGCTCGTTTCGACCCGGATCATGTCGCCGATAGGACCCTCCTGGAGCCGCAGGGTGTGGCGGACAATTGACTCGGCCGGATGGCTACCACCTGCAACGGTTCGACTGACCAGGTCCGTCCGGTTGAATTGTCAGACACTGTCTGATTCGGTTGTATACGCCTGCTTAAGTCTTCCCTATTCGCCTCGCCCTGTCAAGGTGGGCCACCCCAACCCATGGTACAGAAAGAAGCCAGAAAGACCTAATGCGGCCAGCAGTAGAAGCAGGTAGGTCAGTCTGCCCGGCCGCGGAACTCGCAGCCGTGAGACCATCCCCAGGCTGAGCAGCGCCAACCCAGCCCGGGTCATCCAGCCCCCACCGATCAGCAACACAGGGACGAAGAGCGCCATGTAGGTCGTTGGCAGCCCCTCCCAGTAGCGCCGCTCACCCTCCTGGATCAGGCCAGTCAGGTTGAACCGGGCCAATCTCATGATCACGCAGATCAGGTAGATCAGTAACAGCCCCACCTCCCAGGGGGCCCGCATCCCGCCGACCAGATAGAGCAAGACCAGCGGACAGGCTCCGAAGGAGCAGGCGTCAACCAAGGAGTCCAGCTGATAGCCGAACTCCCTCATCTCCTTTAGCCCTGGATACTTGCGAGACACCTTCCCGTCCACCAGGTCGGCCGCTCCAGCCCAGATCAGCAGCACCAGGGCCAGGTCAGCGCGGCCCTCCAGGGCGCATAGAACCGCCCCACCTCCCAGACAGAGTCCGATCACGGACACCAAATTGGCCGGATCCCTCAGCTGGCGCAGCATCACGAGTCGAGTCTACTCATATCCCGAGGTTTTGGAAGATATCAGCACCTTTTGGCCATCCAGGGGACATCCGCTGCAGCAACAACCCGACGGTCAACCTGGCTACCCTTCGCCGACGAGTAGCGGGACATGTTTGCCTGCCCCGCGCGGCAACCCCGTGCAGGTCTATTCGCACATTCGGGCACACCTGTACAATCACATTCCTGGCCGATTTCCGCCACAACCAGACGAGCAGCCAACCTTTTCCGGGGATCCTCTTTTCCGTGGCCCATAAGACAAACAAAATCACCGGTAGCCCGAGACAAATGCACGTAGCGGGTTCACTTGGAATCATAGCGTGTCGGCTGCATGGGCTACCCGTCAGCGGGAATCCCCGATGCTGACGCACCCGTCTAGCCGACCAGGTCGATTGCTTGTCTTGGGTGCGAGTCAACGGGGGGTGTCATGCTCGGCCCCCATAACGGACAGTGCCCGAAGAGAGACCACCGCGGGATCGTTCTCCAGTACCGCCAGCGACGACAACCCCGCAGAGAAGCGTTTCTCGCCCCATCCCGGAAACTGCACCACCAGCGAGTCACCGTCCACCGCAATCAGTTCGCCCACTCCATACCGCCGATGACGGACCATTTGGCCCGTCTTCCAGGCGGTCGCTGCGCTCTGCTCGTTCGTCGTCCGCGGACGCTCCCAGTTGACCAGGTTGGGCGGCATCATCCTCAAGAACGGGCTGGGCCTGGGATGAAACCTCGGCTGCTCCGGCGCGGTATACCAGGAGATCTCCAGGGTCTCACGGGCACGGGTCAGCGCCACGAAGAACAGGCGCTGTTCCTCGGCCAGATCGCCACCCAGCGGCATCAGCCCGTCGTTGGCCCCGCAGATGAAGACGTGCTCGAACTCCAGGCCCTTGGCGGCGTGGATCGTCATCACCTCGCAGGGCAATTCGGCCAAGGCGGCGCGTTGATCCTGGGTCCGCACCAGCACCGCAATCTGACGCCAGGCGGTGCCTCCGGCATGCAACTCCGCCACGCGATGTGCGAGGTAGATCGCTTCGCTGGTCGGACTGTGATGCTGGAGGATTCGCACGGGTTCGCCCCGCTCGCGAGTGGGCACCAGCTCGGTGTCCTGCCTCAGGAAAACTCGCGCACAGGCCAGGATGCTGCCGCTGCTACGGTAATTAACAGGCAGTCGATGCACCGCCGCACCATGCGCCCGCTCGAACCGACCGAACAGTTCGGGGGCCGATCCCCGCCAGGAGTAGATCACCTGATTGGGATCCCCCACCGCAAACAAACGGGACTCGGGCCCCGCTAGTCGCTCCAGAAATCTCAGCTGCGCCTCGTCACAGTCCTGGAATTCGTCGATGAGGATCCACTCCGGCGACGGGTCCATGGGCTGACGCTCCAGCAGAGCCCCAGCCTCCTCCAGCAAGGTGTCGAAGTCCAGCACCCCCGCCTCACAGCAGGCCTCATCCGCCAGTTCTGCCAGCCGCACGATGTCGTCCGCGTGACGCATGTTGCCGTACAGCGGCCGGCCTAGAGCCAGAGCTTCCATTCTGCGCGAGAGCTTGTTCTGGTAACGAATCGTCAGCCGGTGTTCCGTGATCAGCTGGCGCCAGAGCGCCTCGAGAGCGGTGGGTGCGATGACCCGGTAGTCCCCCAGGCGACGCGCAACCGAGTGAAAGGTGCCGGCGACGAGCGCGACTGCATCGCAGCCCAGTTTCCCCACCCGTCGACGGATCTCGAGTGCCGCCTTACAGGTAAAGGTCAGCACGACGATGCGTTCCAGCGGGACGCCTCGCACCAGATGCAGAGTGAGGATCTTGTCCACCAGCACGGTGGTCTTTCCGCTGCCGACTTGCGCTCGCACCATCACGGCCGCATCCTCAGCCAACACCGCGGCCAGCTGCCACGCATTCAGACGGGCCAGGCGTTCCCCCAGACCGGGGTGCCGACCCTGGATCGACGCCCTCTCTAGCTCCAACTCCTCGGCCGGTGGCGGCAGGACGGGAGGTGTGGGATCGGCAAACAGCCTGTCGTTGCTCGATGTCTCGCCGAAGCGAGCTCGGAGACGATCTCTCAGGCTCTTCAAAGCAGCGCTGTAGGTCATGGCTCGACCGTCGGGGCCGGTCTGGCCCCCTCGCCGGACAACAGGAAGCCACCTG